>NZ_JCBCUZ010000040.1:0-30857 GCF_059862735.1 Pseudomonas sp. MF06569
CTTTCGATCTCTCGTTAGCGGGAGGCGAATTCTACAGCGTTACACGCTGCTGTCAACACCTCATTTCCTGCTTCGATGACTTGAAGCTGACACTGCCGAAAACCAATCCAACTCATTGAAACTCAAGGAGTTTTCCGTTTCGACTGCGCCGGAAGTGGGCGCATTATAGGCTGTCACAATTCTGGGTCAAGCACTTGTTTCACATTTCTGTCATATAACCTTTAAAGCCCCTAAAAGCAGAGGCCAGCCTGACGGCTGGCCTCTCTTCTTCTATACAGAGCTACCGCCAGACTTACAGGCTCGGGAAGGCGAACTGCGATGCCTCATGACTGGCCCGCTGCGGCCAGCGCTGGGTGATTGCCTTGCGACGCGTGTAAAAGCGCACACCGTCCGGGCCATAAGCATGCAAATCGCCAAACAGCGAACGCTTCCAGCCGCCGAAGCTGTGATAGGCAACCGGCACAGGCAACGGAACGTTCACCCCCACCATGCCGACTTCAATTTCATCGCAAAACAAGCGAGCCGCCTCGCCATCGCGAGTGAAGATACAGGTGCCGTTGCCGTACTCGTGATCATTGATCAGTTGCATTGCCTCTTCCAGGCTCTTGACCCGCACGATGCACAACACCGGACCGAAGATTTCTTCTTTATAGATACGCATCTCAGGCGTCACGCGATCAAACAGGCAACCTCCCAGGAAGAAGCCTTCTTCGTGACCCTTAATGCTCAGGCCGCGACCATCAACCACCAGCTCGGCGCCAGCCGCCACGCCATCGTCGACATAACCGCTCACTTTGTCACGCGCCTGCCCTGTAACCAATGGCCCCATGTCCAGACCGCAGGAAGTACCCGCACCGATTTTAAGCGCCTTGATTTGTGGAACCAGCTTGGCTACCAGGGCATCTGCCACTTGATCGCCCACACACACCGCTACCGAAATAGCCATGCAGCGTTCGCCGCACGAACCATAAGCGGCACCCATCAGTGCACTGACCGCGTTATCAAGATCCGCATCCGGCATCAGTACCGCATGGTTCTTCGCCCCGCCCAGTGCCTGAACGCGCTTGCCACGCTTGGTGCCTTCCGCATAGATGTACTCGGCAATCGGAGTTGAACCCACAAAGCTCAACGCTTTAACTTCCGGCGCCTCGATCAGTGCGTCAACGGCAGACTTGTCTCCGTGAACCACGTTCATGACGCCTTTAGGCAGACCGGCTTCCTGCAACAACTGGGCGATCAGCAGTGTCGAGCTTGGATCACGCTCCGACGGCTTCAGAATGAAACAGTTACCGCACACGATCGCCAATGGATACATCCATAGAGGAACCATGGCCGGGAAGTTGAAAGGCGTAATCCCTGCAACCACACCCAGCGGCTGAAAATCCGACCAGGCATCAATATTAGGTCCTACGTTGCGGCTGTACTCACCCTTCAGGATTTCAGGAGCTGAACAGGCGTACTCAACGTTTTCGATCCCACGCTTCAATTCACCTGCAGCATCTTCCAGCGTCTTGCCGTGCTCTTCGCTGATCAACTGGGAGATACGTGCTTCGTTCTGCTCCAGCAATTGCTTGAAACGGAACATCACCTGGGCACGCTTGGCAGGCGGAGTGTTACGCCACGCCGGGAAGGCTGCTTTCGCCGCATCAATGGCTTGCTGAATTGTCTCGCGACTGGCCAACGGAACCTGATGAATCACTTTACCGGTGGACGGGTTAAACACATCAGCGGTGCGACCGGAATCGTTCAGCAACTCGCCATTGATCAAGTGTTGAATGGTGCTCATGGATACTCCAGAAAAGTTGTCCACAGGCGCGAACGCTGCGCGCCTGGGTGAGTGCAATTAGTGTCGCTTCTATATAGAAGCGATCAGTCGATCTGATTCAGTGCTTCGCCGACCGCATCGAACAAACGATCCAGGTCTTGCGGCTTGCTGTTGAAGGTTGGCCCGAACTGCAGGGTGTCACCGCCAAAGCGTACGTAGAAGCCGGCTTTCCACAGCTTCATCGCAGCATCGAACGGACGCACAATCGCATCGCCATCACGCGGTGCAATCTGAATTGCACCCGCCAGACCATAGTTACGAATATCAATGACGTTCTTCACACCCTTCAAACCGTGCAGTGCGTTCTCAAAATGCGGTGCCACTTCAGCCACGCTCTGCACCAGGTTTTCTTTTTGCAGCAGATCGAGCGCTGCAAGACCTGCTGCACAGGCCACAGGGTGAGCCGAATAGGTATAGCCATGAGGGAATTCAACCGCATACTCAGGCGTCGGCTGATTCATGAATGTGTGATAAATCTCGCTGGTGGCAATCACTGCGCCCATAGGGATCGCACCGTTAGTCACTTGCTTGGCAATACACATCAAGTCAGGCGTTACACCGAAGCTGTCAGCTCCGAACATCGAACCTGTACGACCAAACCCGGTAATCACCTCATCGAACACCAATAGGATGTTGTGCTGATCGCAGATTTCACGCAGACGTTTCAGATACCCCTGAGGCGGAACCAGCACACCGGCCGAACCGGCCATAGGCTCCACAAACACCGCCGCAATGTTCGAGGCATCGTGCAGTTCGATCAACTTGAGCAACTCATCAGCCAAGGCGATCCCGCCCAGCTCCGGCATGCCGCGAGAAAACGCGTTGCTTGCCAGCAGTGTGTGCGGCAAGTGATCGACATCCATCATCGCCTGGCCAAACATTTTACGGTTGCCGTTCACTCCACCCAGGCTGGTACCGGCGATGTTCACACCGTGATAGCCACGCGCACGGCCAATCATTTTGGTCTTGGTCGACTGACCTTTCAGGCGCCAGTAGGCACGCACCATCTTGACCGCTGTATCCGCACACTCCGAACCCGAGTCAGTGAAGAACACGTGATTGAGATTGCCCGGTGTCAGTTCGGTGATCTTTTCTGCCAATTTGAAGGACAGCGGGTGGCCGTACTGGAACGCCGGGGAGTAATCGAGGGTGCCCAATTGCTTGGCAACGGCTTCCTGGATTTCTGTGCGGGTATGCCCTGCGCCACAAGTCCACAAACCTGACAGCGAATCGTAGATTTGCCGACCCTTATCGTCCGTCAGATAACTGCCTTTGGCGGCCACGATAAAACGCGGATCGCGATGGAAGTTACGGTTGGCGGTGTAAGGCATCCAGTGAGCATCCAGTTTGAGCTGGCTGGTCAGGTTCAATTCGGCATTCTCGGGCATGTTCATCAGCAAAACCTCGCAAGGCGAAAGCGGCGTCGGATGTTGAAAGCGTTGTTGCACCTAAATTGCCACGCCTATAAAGTCGATGAAATCCAACTCTTCTAACCTTTAGTTAGGCGCGCACTAAACTATGAGCAGCCGTCGTCCCGATGCACTGGCCCAGGTCAGCGACTTTGATATTCGATTGCTGCGCATTTTTCGCAGCGTAGTTGAGTGCGGCGGGTTCTCGGCGGCAGAGACCGTGCTGGGTATCGGGCGCTCGGCCATCAGTCAGCAAATGAGCGACCTTGAGCAACGCCTGGGTTTGCGCCTTTGCCAGCGTGGTCGCGCGGGGTTCTCGCTGACAGAAGAAGGACGAGAGGTCTATCAGTCGGCTCTACAGTTATTGGGGGCACTTGAAAGTTTTCGCACAGAGGTCAACGGCCTGCACCAGCACTTGCGCGGCGAGCTGACCATTGGCCTCACAGACAACCTCGTCACCCTGCCCCATATGCGCATCACCCATGCCCTGGCCCAACTCAAAGAGCGCGGCCCGGATGTGCAAATCCATATCCGCATGATTTCGCCCCACGAAGTGGAACAGGGAGTACTCGACGGGCGCCTGCACGTGGGCGTCGTGCCCCAGGCCAGCACGTTGTCCGGGCTGGAATATCAACCGCTCTACAGCGAGCGCTCCTTGCTGTACTGCGCCGTTGGCCATCCGTTGTTTTATGTCGATGACCGGCAATTGGCGGATGCGCGGCTTAATGATCAAGATGCCATCGCTCCCACCTTTCGCCTGCCCTCCGATATTCAGGCTCACTACCAAGCGCTCAACTGCACCGCCAGTGCGTCGGACCGCGAAGGCATGGCCTTTTTGATTTTGACTGGACGCTACATCGGTTATCTGCCCGATCACTACGCCAGCCTGTGGGTTCAGCAAGGCCGGTTACGGGCGCTGAAGGCAAAAACACGTTTCTACGATCTGAGCCTCGCATCCGTCACGCGTAAGGGCCGTCGCCCGCATCTTGTACTGGAAAGTTTCCTTGAGAGCCTTGAGGCGACGCGTTAACGTGAAAAGTCTCGCTACGGTGCAGAATGCTCCCACACAGATTGCCTGGAACACCTATGACCTTTGACGTCCCTGCCCACGATGGCAAGCCTCCCAGCCGCATTCGACAAAAAAACGAAGAGGCCATTCTCAAGGCCGCTGAGGACGAGTTTGCCCGCCACGGTTTCAAAGGCACCAGCATGAACGCCATCGCACTCAGCGCCGGGCTGCCAAAGGCCAACCTGCACTATTACTTCACTAACAAGTTGGGCCTGTATATCGCGGTTCTCAGCAATATCATCGAGTTGTGGGACAGCACCTTTAATGCCCTGACCGCTGAAGACGACCCCGCTAAAGCCCTGACACAGTACATCCGCGCCAAGATGGAGTTTTCCCGCCGACAGCCCCAGGCCTCCCGTGTATTTGCCATGGAAATCATCAGCGGTGGCGCCTGCCTGACCGAGTACTTCACTCAAGACTACAGAGCCTGGTTTCAAGGCCGGGCCGCCGTGTTTCAAGCCTGGATCGATGCGGGAAAAATGGACCCGGTGGATCCCGTGCACCTGATTTTCCTGTTATGGGGCAGTACGCAGCATTACGCTGATTTTTCGACACAGATTTGCCGTGTATCAGGCCGCACACACCTGAGCAAACAGGACATGCAAGCGGCCAGCGACAACCTGATTCGTATCATTCTCAAAGGCTGCGGCCTGACGCCCACTGTCTAAGCCTGGAACCGACATGCCTTCGACCCTGACGGGACTTTGCGAATACCGCGAAGAAATCCGTAAAAGCCGCTTTATTACCTTCGCTGCGCCCATCACCAGTGCCCAGCAAGCCTTCGATTTTATCGAGCAATACAGCGATCTTGATGCGTCGCACAATTGCTGGGCCTGGAAGCTCGGGGACCAATACCGAAGCAGCGATGATGGCGAGCCAGGCGGTACAGCCGGTCGCCCGATACTCTCAGCCATTGAGGCTCAGGACTGCGACCAGGTCGCGGTGCTGGTCATCCGCTGGTATGGCGGAATTCAATTGGGCACCGGCGGACTGGCTCGCGCCTATGGCGGTGGCGCTAACAAATGCCTGCAAAGCGCCGAAAAGCTGCCCCTGGTCAGTCGAGTAGCCCTCTCCTGCGCCTGCAGTTTCAGTGAGCTTGCTCTGGTCAAACTGCGCATCTGCGAACTGAACGGCCTGATCATCGATGAAACATTCACCGCCAATGGCGTTGACCTGCAACTGGCGCTGGCCGAAGAACAGATTGCCCCTGCACAGCTACAACTGGCTGGCCTCAGCCGCGGCAGAATTTTACTGCAGCGCCACACCTTCAAAGCTGACGAGTAAAAGTGCTACTTTCCTGCATCCATAGTTGCCCACATTCACTGTGCACCCGCCTGTGGATAACCTGAGCACATAGCGCTGCAGCCCTTACACACCATAGGTTTCAAGCACTTGTACGCTTTTTAGCCAACTCTTATCACCTTTCTATAGGACGCTACTCATGACGGCAAAACATGCACTGATCATCGGAGCTTCACGTGGCCTGGGCCTGGGTCTGGTCAAAGAGTTGCTCGCTGATGGCTGGACCGTCACTGCGACTGTTCGCGATCCCAAAAAAGCGGAAGCCCTGAAAGCCCTGGGTCCAGTCCGCATAGAGCGACTGGACATGGACAGCCAGCAAGCCATCAAGGCATTGAGCAACACGTTGAGCAACGAGGTCTTCGACCTGCTGTTTGTGAACGCCGGTGTCAAAGGCCCGGACGATCAACTGTCGGGCAACGCGACGCTGGCCGAGGTAGGGCAGCTGTTTTTCACCAACAGTGTGGCGCCGATCAATCTGGCCCGCGAGTTTGTCAGCAAGGTCCGTAAAGACAGTGGCGTACTGGCCTTTATGAGTTCTGTGCTCGGCAGCGTCACTCATCCTGACGCCCCTGAGTTGGCCCTCTACAAGGCCAGCAAAGCGGCACTCAACTCTATGACCAATACGTTTGTGCGCTACGAACTGGGCGACAACAACCCCACCGTGCTGTCCATGCATCCGGGCTGGGTGAAAACCGATATGGGGGGCGAAGGCGCGGACATTGACGTCCAGACCAGCACTCGCGGCCTGGTCGATCAGGTCAAGGCGTTTGCCGGCAAAGGCGGTCATCACTTTGTCGATTACAAGGGCCAGACGATTCCCTGGTAAGCCGCCTGCGACAAATGGCGGGAGGTTTTTTACGAGTTACGTCGCCTCCCGCCTGTAGAATGACGCCATCTGCACCCGATTTGATGAGAAAACCTTTTATGTATGACTGGCTCAATGCCCTGCCGAAAGCTGAACTGCACATGCACCTTGAGGGCTCTTTAGAGCCAGAGTTGCTGTTCTCGCTGGCAGAGCGCAACAAAATCGCCTTGCCCTGGAACGACGTTGAAACCTTGCGCAAGGCGTATGCCTTCAACAACCTGCAAGAATTCCTCGACCTTTACTACAAAGGCGCCGACGTACTGCGCACCTCTCAGGACTTCTACGACCTGACCTGGGCCTACCTGTTGCGCTGCAAGGCACAGAACGTCATTCACACCGAACCGTTCTTCGACCCGCAAACCCACACCGACCGTGGTGTTCCGTTCGAAGTCGTGCTCAATGGCATTGCCAGCGCACTCAAGGATGGCGAACAGCAACTGGGCATCACCAGCGGCCTGATCCTGAGCTTCCTGCGCCATTTGAGCGAAGAAGAAGCAGAAAAAACCCTCGACCAGGCACTGCCGTTTCGCGATGCATTTGTCGCCGTTGGTCTCGACAGTTCAGAAATGGGCCACCCACCCAGCAAGTTCCAGCGCGTATTCGACCGGGCACGCCACGAAGGCTTCCTGACTGTCGCCCACGCCGGTGAAGAAGGTCCACCGGAGTACATCTGGGAAGCCCTCGACCTGCTGAAAATTCAGCGCATCGATCACGGCGTGCGCGCCATTGAAGACGAACGCTTGATGCAGCGCATTATCGACGAGCAAATCCCGTTGACCGTGTGCCCGCTGTCCAACACCAAGCTCTGCGTGTTTGATCACATGTCGCAGCACAACATTCTCGACATGCTTGAGCGCGGCGTGAAAGTCACGGTCAACTCCGATGACCCGGCCTACTTCGGCGGTTACATGACCGAGAACTTCCACGCGCTGTATACCGACCTGGGCATGACCCAGGACCAGGCCAAACGCCTGGCGCAAAACGGCCTGGATGCGCGGCTGGTCAAGCCGTAACACCCCCTGTGGGAGCGGGCTTGCTCGCGATGCTGACCATCAGGTGTGCCTGCCTGATCGAGTTGATGCCATCGCGGGCAAGCCCGCTCCCACAGACATCTGAAACTGCATCACCGTCAGTACCGCAACAGTTTTACTGTTTTCCCGGGTACAACTTGCTCAACACCGCACACCGTTCACTGAGCATGTCGCGCAACAAACGCACCGGCTTGCTCAACTGTGCACGATGACCACACAGCAAATTGAGCGGCGCCCGTTCGCACACCAACTCAGGCAATAGCACCCTGAGCCTGCCCGCAGTTACATCGTCCGCCACATCCAGCCATGACTTGCAGGCAATGCCCTCCCCGGCGACTGCCCACAAACGCACCACGTCAGCATCATCGCTAAAACGATTGCCGGTTACGGTCAGCCCCAGCTCACGCTTGCCATCATTGAATTGCCAATGGTCGTGGACCCGCGTGCCGAGCATGTACAACAGGCAATTGTGTTGCAGCAGTTGTTCGAGCTGACGCGGTTCCCCCTTGCGCGCCAGGTAGTCGGGCGATGCACACAGCACCCGCCGATTGTCCGGGGCAACTGGCAGTGCCACCAGGCTGGAGTCTTCCGGTTCGCCGTAACGCAAAGCGATGTCCACAGGCTGGCGAAACAGATCGGCAATCCGGTCGCCCAATAACAGGCGCACGGTCAGTTGCGGATGCTCACGTTGAAACTCATCCAGCCAGGGCAGCAGCAGATTACGTCCGAAATCCGAAGGGGCCGACAACTGCAACACACCGCTGACTTGATCTTGCCCACGCGCCAACAAGCGCCGCCCTTCGTCAAGACTGCTCAATGCCGTACGGGCATATTCGAGAAAGCCTTCGCCTTCGGCCGTCAGACGCAAACTGCGAGTTGAGCGCGCCAGCAATCGAGCGCCCAGTTGCGCCTCTATCCGCTTGAGTGCGGCGCTGGCCACCGCAGGCGACATGTCCATCACTCGGGCGGCGGCCGACAGGCTGCCCAAATCAGCCGCGCGAACGAACAATTGCAGATCATCAAAACGCAGCATCCAGGGTTCACTCGGCCATTATCAAAAAAATATTGAAAGAGACTGCTCTTTTAGCCGGTTTTATCGTGCTGCGAAATAGCGAATTATCACTACCAGATTCTTACCCCTCTTCAGGACATGTCCGATGAAAGCTGTCGCTTACTACAATTCGCTGCCCATTCAAGACCCGCTGGCCCTGCAAGACATTGAATTGCCTGAGCCGGTCGCCGGCCCAAGGGACTTGCTGGTCGAGGTCAAAGCCATCTCCGTCAACCCGGTGGACACCAAGGTCCGTCAGAACGTCCAGCCGGAAGCCGACGCTGCCAAAGTTCTGGGGTGGGACGTGGCCGGGGTCGTCAAGGCGGTGGGCAGTGACGTCAGCCTGTTCAAGGTTGGCGACAAGGTGTTTTACGCCGGGTCCATCGCCCGGGCCGGGGCCAACAGCGAGCGCCATGTGGTTGATGAGCGAATTGTGGGGCACATGCCAAAAAGCCTCGACTTTGCCCAGGCAGCCGCGCTGCCGCTGACCGCCATCACCGCATGGGAGCTGTTGTTTGAGCGACTGGGTGTGGCCGAAGGTAGCAATGATGAGCAGCAGAGCCTGCTGATTGTCGGCGCAGCAGGCGGGGTAGGCTCGATCCTCACGCAACTGGCCAGCAAACTGACCGCACTCAAGGTGATTGGCAGCGCATCGCGCCCCGAAACCCAAGCCTGGGTCCGCGAGCTGGGCGCCGAAATCGTTGTCGACCATAGCCAGGCACTGAGCGACGAACTCAAGCGCCACGGCATCAATGCCGTCACCCACGTCGCCAGCCTGACCCAGACCGACCAGCATCTGGATCAGTTGGTCGAAGCCCTGGCACCTCAAGGCAAGCTGGCACTGATTGACGATCCCAAGGCGCTTGACGTTACCAAGCTCAAGCGCAAGAGCCTGTCACTGCACTGGGAGTTCATGTACACCCGCTCACTGTTCGAAACCGCGGACATGATCGAGCAGCATCACTTGCTCAATCGGGTCGCCGACCTGATCGATGCAGGCATCTTGCGCACCACCGTCGGCGAGCACTTCGGCACCATCAACGCCGCCAACCTGCGTCGCGCCCATACGCTGCTTGAAAGCGGCAAATCCAAAGGCAAAATTGTGCTCGAAGGGTTCTGATTAACGCGACACGGGACTGATGCGGCCAACTTTCAACCGTCAGTCAGAGACTTGACCCCGGACATATTTACCCAAGTATTTCGGCATACACTGGCCTCCTTTGCGAACCGAAGGAGGCCAGTCATGAAAATCCTGATACGAGCGTTAGCAAGATCCCGTAACTGCCAATGGCAGGTTCAAATCGACCAACAAGCCGTCAATTTTCGCAGCGAGTCCGAGGCCCGAGCCTTTGTGGACACGTTGCAATCTCGCCTGCAAGCCCCGCATAGCCTGCCTGCACGTTTGGCAGGCTGAATCAGATCGACTGCTGGGCGGCGATCCGGGCGGTGTACAGGCGCCGGGTCGCCATCGCCAGCCCGACCGCCAGCACTCCGCACAAGGTGATGACAATCGCCATCGGCATAGCGCTGCCATCGTGCAACACCCCCACCAATGACGCCGCTCCCGCCGCTACGCTGAACTGCAGACAACCCAGCATCGCCGATGCACTGCCGGCTCGGGCACCCTGCCCGCTCATGGCGCAGGCCGAAGCGTTGGGAATGATGCAGCCCAAACTGGCGATACAGATAAACAACGGGATCAGTAACGGCCACAGTTGCGCGGTATGCAAGGTGCTGACACCCAGCAAGACCAGCCCGGCCGCCAGATACACCCACACCATGCGCGCCAGCAAAAAGGCCGGGCCACGCTTGGCCAACAGGCGGGCGTTCAGTTGCGCCACCAGAATAAAACCGGCTGCGTTGGTACCAAACAGCCAGCCGTAATGCTCGGCGGGTACGCCATACAGTTTGATAAAGACGAAAGGCGAACCTGCGATGTAGGCAAACATCCCGGCCATTGCGATCCCCCCGGTCAGCGCATGACCCAGGAACTCGCGGTCTTTGAGCAACCGCCCGTATTGACGCAATGCGCCGGACAGCGGCTGGCGCGGCACGTTGGCAGGCAGGCTTTCAGGCAGGCCCAGCGCTACGGCTGTTGCCGCCAACGCACTGAACACCGTCAACACCAGGAAAATCGACTGCCAGCCATACAGGTTGACCAGCAATCCGCCCAGCATCGGCGCCAGGATCGGCGCCAGGCCCATCACCAACATCAATTGCGAAAACACTTTGGCCGACTGCACGGCATCGCATTTGTCACTGACAATCGCCCGTGAGAGCACCATGCCAGCACAGCCGCCGAGTGCCTGGACAAACCGCGCGCCAATCAGCCACTCCAATGTCGGGGCAAAGGCGCACGCCAGCGATGCAACCGTGAACAGGCCAACACCCACCAGCAGTGGCACGCGCCGCCCAAAGCGGTCTGCCACGGGTCCATACGCCAGTTGCCCGATAGACAGGCCCAGGAAGTACACCGCCAGAGTGAGTTGAATTTGAGTTTCATCTGTCGCAAAGGCTTGTGCCATTGCCGGAAAGCCGGGCAGGTAGAAATCGATCGCCAGGGGACCGAAGGCGCTCAGGGCACCAAGAATCAAGATTGTTCGAAGGTTCATCAGGTATCCAGATCGGGCTGCAATTAGCGCAGCCCGATAGTCTAGCCGTGGATACCGAACTTGAACATAAAGATAGCCAGCTAGCTAATAAACCGCCTTGGCCTTATCGGAATACCGCTACCCCGCAATCGGGTGATCACCTGCATTTCAATGCGCTGTACGCGCTTCAAAACCTGCATTGGTGATCACATCAATAATCTGCAAAGGGGACACCTTGCTGTCTACCTTTACGGTTTTGCCCGCCAGATCCACTTCGACCTTCGCGTCTTTATCCACAGCCTGAACCGCACGGGTCACCGCACCAACACAGCCGCCACAGGTCATACCCTCTACTTTGAACGTTTGCATGATCACGCCTCCTGTCTGAGATATGGCTACAGCTTCAACCTTTCCATCGTGGCAAGGTCAAGCCCGTTGTTTCACGCGCTGACTGGCAATCCATGCCCTGCTCGGCCAAGCTGCAAGCCTCGGGATATAAAACAGGATACTTAGTCATGCGCCGGACCGCTTTGAGCCTAGTCAGCCTTTTGGGTCTCGCCAGTTTGCCCCTGTGGGTAAATGCCGATCAGGACTACGGTGTATTGATCATTTCCCGCGAGCGCCTTGAAGTGCCGACCAACTGCGAGGTCGGTGTGTACATCGATGATCAACTGGCCGGTCGACTGTTTCAGGAACAAGCGCTGGCTTTCAACTTGCCGGCGGCCAGCGTTGATATCCGCCTCAAACTTCTACCCGGACAAGCCCCCGGTTGCTTGCCCGGCATGCTGGTACCGCCCGCGCAGCAATTCACCCTGAAGGCCGGTGACGTGCGCAAATACCGTATCGCCCTTGGCAAGCAAGGCATGTACCTCAAGCCCGCGAAACTGGAATATTGAGCGCGGCACAAAGGAAAACCTGACGAACAGCAAGAGCCCTTGACCTTCCCATGGGGTCAAGGTCGATTCTATGGATAGATAACTTCTTGAGGAGGACTGCTCGTGCCCACCCAATTCGATCTGCCGATTGATGGCATGACTTGCGCCAGTTGCGCGGGGCGTGTGGAAAAAGCCCTGACCAAAGTACCCGGCGTGCGTTCGGTAAGCGTCAATCTGGCCACTGAACAGGCCCGCATCGAGGCGCCTGTGGACAGTTTGCCGGCATTGGTCGAGGCCGTGAAACAGGCAGGTTACAGCGTACCCGCCCACAGCCTGGAACTGGACATCAGCGGCATGACGTGCGCCTCTTGCGCAGGCCGCGTCGAAAAAGCCCTGGCCAGGGTGCCGGGAGTCAAGAGCGTCAGCGTTAACCTCGCCAGCGAACGTGCCCATGTCGAGCTGCTCGGCCAGGTCGATACCGCCCTGCTGATAAACGCTGTCAGTCAGGCCGGTTATGGCGCCAGCGTCCACTACACTGCCAAAGCGAGCGAGGATGATCAGCAAAAGCGTCTGCACCGCGAGCGCTGGGCGCTGACACTGGCCATTGTGCTGGCGTTGCCGCTGGTATTGCCGATGTTGCTCGCACCATTGGGTGTGCACTGGATGCTGCCCGCCTGGGCCCAGTTCGTCCTCGCCACCCCGGTACAATTTATCCTCGGCGCACGCTTTTACGTGGCCGCCTGGAAAGCCGTCAAAGCCGGTGCCGGCAATATGGACCTGCTGGTGGCACTGGGCACCAGCGCCGGTTATGGCCTGAGCCTTTACGAGTGGGCGATTGCCGAGCCCGGCAGCATGCCCCATCTGTATTTCGAAGCTTCGGCGGTGGTGATTGCACTGGTGCTGCTGGGCAAATACCTCGAAAGCCGAGCCAAACGCCAGACTGCCAGTGCCATCCGCGCCCTGGAAGCCTTGCGCCCAGAGCGCGCCCTGCGTGTGGTCGACGGGCAGGAGCAAGACGTCGCCATCAGTGACTTGCGCCTGAATGATTGGGTCCTGGTCAAACCTGGTGAGCGCTTTCCCGTAGATGGCGAAGTGGTCGAAGGCCAAAGCCATGCCGACGAAGCCCTGATCAGCGGTGAAAGCCTGCCAGTCCCCAAACAGCCTGGGGATAAAGTCACCGGAGGCGCCATTAACGGCGAGGGCCGGTTGATCATTAAAACCCTGGCCTTGGGCACTGAAACCGTACTGGCGCGCATTATCCGCCTGGTCGAAGACGCTCAGTCCGCGAAAGCCCCGATCCAGAAACTGGTGGATAAAGTCAGCCAGGTGTTCGTACCCGTGGTCCTGCTGATTGCCCTCGCGACACTGCTCGGCTGGTGGCTTTATGGCGCGCCGATTGAAACCGCGTTGATCAACGCCGTGGCTGTGCTGGTTATCGCCTGCCCTTGTGCCCTGGGCCTGGCAACGCCCACTGCGATCATGGCCGGCACTGGCGTTGCGGCCCGTTACGGGATTTTGATCAAGGATGCCGAAGCCCTCGAACGCGCCCATGAAGTCAGCGCCGTGGTTTTCGACAAAACCGGCACCCTGACCTCTGGCACCCCGCAAATTGCCCACTTCAGCGCACTGGACGGCGATGAAGCGCAGTTGTTGCAAGCCGCTGGCGCCCTGCAACGCGGTAGCGAACACCCGCTGGCCAAAGCCGTTCTGGATGCCTGCGCCGCACGCAACCTGAAGGTACCGGATGTCATGGACAGCCAATCGCTTACCGGGCGAGGTATTGCTGGCACCCTGCAAGGCCGTCGCCTGGCGCTGGGCAACCGCCGCCTGCTGGAAGAAACCGGCCTCAATCCGGGTTCGCTCGCCGAGTCCGCCAAGGCCTGGGAAACCGAAGGCCGCACGCTGTCCTGGCTGATAGAGCAAAGCCCGCAGCCGCAAGTGCTGGGCCTCTTTGCCTTTGGTGACACACTGAAAACCGGCGCACTCTCGGCGATCCAGCAGCTCAGTGCACGCCACATCAGTAGCCATCTGCTGACAGGCGACAACCGTGGCAGCGCGAAAGTGGTTGCCGAGGCGCTGGGAATTACCGATGTTCACGCCGAAGTGCTGCCCGCTGACAAGGCCGCAACGGTAACTGAACTGAAAAAAACCGGCGTGGTGGCCATGGTTGGCGACGGCATCAACGACGCCCCGGCACTTGCCGCCGCCGACATTGGCATCGCCATGGGTGGCGGCACCGACGTGGCCATGCATGCAGCGGGTATCACCCTGATGCGCGGCGACCCGCGACTGGTGCCGGCCGCACTGGAGATCAGCCGCAAGACCTACGCCAAGATTCGTCAAAACCTGTTCTGGGCGTTTATCTATAACGTTATCGGTATTCCACTGGCCGCCTTCGGCTTTTTGAACCCGGTACTGGCGGGTGCGGCCATGGCATTTTCCAGCGTCAGTGTGGTCAGCAACGCATTGCTGCTTAAATTCTGGAAGCCCAGGGATCTTGAATAAGGAGGCAACCCCATGAATATTGGCCAAGCCGCCAAACAAAGCGGCTTGAGCGCCAAGATGATTCGTTATTACGAGTCCATCGGCCTGCTCAAACCCGCCAGCCGCAGCGACAGCGGCTACCGCCTCTACAGCAGTGACGACCTGCACACCCTGGCGTTTATCAAACGCTCCCGTGACCTTGGGTTTTCACTGGAAGAAGTCGGCAAGCTGCTGACACTCTGGCAAGACCGCCAGCGCGCCAGCGGCGATGTGAAGGCGCTGGCGCGTCAGCACATTGATGAGTTGAATCAAAAAATCGCCGAACTGACCAGCTTGCGCGATACGTTGCACGAACTGGTCGAGAGCTGTCAGGGCGACCATCGCCCTGACTGCCCGATTCTCAAGGATCTTGAGAGTGCATGTTGTGTCGGCTGAACAAAAAGCCCCGTAGCAGCTGCCGAAGGAACGAGGCTGCGTCCGGCGGCAAAGCCGTCGTAAATTCAGGCAACGCGGTGTTTCAGTTAAAAAGTGCACGCTGATTTTACGATTGCTTCGCAATCGGACGCAGCCTCGTTCCTTCGGCAGCTGCTACGAAAGTTCGGGGCTTACGTCAGGACTGCCTTGGCGAGCATCAACAGGCCTATCACCGCACATAACGTCGCGAAGCCTTGCTGTAGCCATTGGGCCGAAACCCTGGGGGCAATCACCCGACCGGCAATCATGCCGGTCAGGGTGGCGCCGATGAACATCACGCCTTCGCTCGACAAGCTCACACCCTGGCTCATCAGATTGCCCAAGGTGCCGAGCGATACCAGTGCCACCACCATCAGCGAGGTGGAGACCACGGCATGGATGCGCACATCACTGAATTTGCGAAACGCAGGTACGATCAGGAATCCGCCCCCCACACTCAACAACCCCGTCAGCAAACCCGAAGTGGCACCAATCGATACCAGCGTCATGCTGCAGCGGGCATTCCAGGTCAGCCGCCCGGTAGCAGGATTGAGCATGCAGTTTTTTTCTATTGCCCCCAGGCTGCCACTCTCGCGCGCATCAGCTCTGGCCTGCAAAAACATACGCACGGAGACGAACATCATGACCCCGCTGAACATCAACACCAGCGCCCTGGCGGGGATCAATCTGGCGAGGTGCAGCCCGATCGGCGAAGTCAGCGAACCCACAATCGCCATCAACGCGGCGGCCTTGTAGCGCACCAGGCCTTTGCGCAGCCCGTCCAGCGCGCCCAGTGCCGCTGCCGTACCGACCGCCAGCAATGCCACCGGCGTGGCTTGCGCCAGTGTCCACCCCAGGCCCAGGGTCAACGCCGGTATGGCCAGAATACCGCCACCGGCCCCCGTCAAACCCAGCACGACACCCACCAACATGCCTAACAGAATAATCAACATGGTCAGGTTCAGTCCGGTTTGCAGTCAGTGAACCACTCGCGCCCTTTAAGCATGCCTTGCCAGTAGAACCAGGGCAGAAACGTTGCCTTGAGCCACCAGGCCGACTTGCGGGCCACGGTCGGGTCCAGGGCAAAGGTGGGCAGCAGTTTTGCGCCATAACCAAATTCGGCCAGGATCACCTTGCCGTTTTCGACGGTCAGCGGGCATGAGCCATAGCCATCGTAGCGCTTGGGCAAAACCGCCCCCTTGCGCAGGGCGAGCAGGTTCTCGGCCACTATGACCACTTGCTTGCGAATCGCTGCCGCGGTTTTGGCATTGGGTGTGTTGCAGACATCGCCAAGGGCGAAAATGTCGGGGTAGCGTGGGTGTTGCAGTGTTACCGGATCGGTCTCGAACCAGCCCGCCTTGTCCGCCAACTCGCTGCGACGGATAACGTCGGGCGCTTGCTGGGGTGGCACCACATGCAACATGTCGAACGCTTTCTCAACGCGGGTCACGCCACCGTCTGCGTCGGTTACATCAAACCAGGCGGTCTTGCCTGGCCCGTCGACCTTGACCAGATTGGACTGGAAGGCCAATTGGGCCTTGTAGGCCTCAACGTATTTCATCAGTGGAGGGACGAAGGTCGGCACGCCAAACAGCACCGCCCCTGCCAGATTGAACTCAACGGCCATCGAATCCAGAACGCCACGCTTGCGCCAATGATCACAGGACAGGTACATGGCTTTTTGTGGAGCCCCCGCGCACTTGATCGGCATTCCCGGCTGGGTGAACAGCGCTTTGCCGCCCTTCAGGGTGCGCACCAGCTCCCAGGTATAGGGCGCCAGGTCATGGCGATAGTTGGACGTCACGCCGTTCTTGCCCAGGGTCTCTTCAAGGCCCTCGATATGCTCCCAGGCCAGTTGCAACCCCGGGCAAACGATCAATTGCTGATACCCCAGTTCAGTACCATCACTGAGCAGCACAACCTTGCGTTGCGGGGCGAAGGCGCACAGCGATGCCTTGATCCAGGCAACACCTTTGGGCATTACGGCTGCAGTCGGGCGAACCGTGTCCTTGACATCAAAGGCACCGCCGCCAACCAGCGTCCACGCGGGCTGGTAGTAGTGCTCTGTATTGGGTTCGATCACGGCGATGCGCAATGACGCGTTGCGCTTGAGCAAGCTGGCCGACACCGAGATACCGGCCGAGCCACCACCGACCACGACAACATCGTACAGCCTGGCCTCACGCGGGGCTTGAGTCGCCGCCTGATAGAGCTTTGATGAGCGATTGCCTGTGCGGCAATACGCCAGAACGGGTTTTGGCAGCTCATTGAGCAAATGACGCAACTGCTGCGCCTGCTCAGGGGTCGCACCCGTGCTGAGTACCGGCAGGTAAGCAAAGCTCAGCCCCAGGGCCTGCGCCGCCTGCTGTATCGATGCGTGCCCGGGTTGGTCTGGGCCGCCTTCATGATCCGGACGGTTACAGATCACACTGGCAAAACCCAGTGCTGCCAAAGACTGGAGATCAGACTGCCCGATTTGACCGGCCACAGAAAATGACGTGTCGATTCGCTTGATGCTTTGCTCCATTGAGCACTCCAGGCACAACAAAAATGAATGGAATAGGTTGGGCGATGTCAGCCAGGGGAATGAAGTTGCGCTATTTTTTAAGCGCCTGGCCGCAATACAGGCCTGACAGGGTTTGCATCACAGACACCACTTCAAAGCTGGCAAGGGAATAGAAAATGTACTTCCCCATCCTTCGGGTATTGACCATGCCCTCATCGCGCAACACACCAAGCTGTTGCGACAGGGTGGGCTGCCGGATGCCCGTCAGGGCTTCAAGTTCGCCAACATTGCGCTCACCTTGGGTCAACTGGCAGAGCAACAGCAGTCGGTCTTCATTGGCCAGGGCTTTGAGAAGGGTGCAGGCTTTGGATGCAGAGTCGCGCAGAAGTCCGATTTCTTCGCTGGTTAACTGAGCAGTCATGAAAAGCTCCGGGACGTGATAGTCGACAGTCTACGACCCGATAATATATGTTTCAATATATTGAGTATTTTTTGACTGACACGAGGCCCTTCATGCATCCCGAAATTCAAGGATTTTTCGACCCTGCAACGTCGACCGTGAGCTACGTGGTTCATGAAGCCGGCGCCAGCGAGTGCGCAATCATCGATCCGGTGCTCGACTACGATGCCGCCGCCGGGCGCATCAGTACCACCGGTGCAGACATCATTGCTGCTTACGTGCAGGCACAGGGCCTGAAGGTGCAATGGCTATTGGAAACCCACGCCCACGCCGATCACCTGTCTGCCAGCGCTTATCTGAAGCGAAAACTGGGCGGCCAGATTGGTATTGGCGCGGCAATCACCCAGGTACAAGGGGTGTTTCGCGACATCTACAACCTTGAGCCCGAGTTCAAGCTCGACGGTTCGCAGTTCGACCGGCTGCTGGAACCGGACGAGCTGTTCCACATTGGACGGCTACAGGTACGCGCACTGCACGTGCCGGGGCACACCCCGGCCGACATGGCGTATCAGGTTGAGGGCGACTGTCTGTTTGTGGGCGACACATTGTTTATGCCCGACGTTGGCACGGCCCGCTGCGACTTCCCGGGAGGCGATGCGCACCAGTTGTACCAATCGATCAAGCGTCTGCTGGCCTTTCCGGTCCAGACCCGACTGTTCATGTGCCATGACTATCCGCCAGCAGGGCGTGAGGCCACATGGTCAACCACGGTGGGTGAGCAGCGAGCCAACAATATTCATGTCAACGACAGCATCGACCTGACGGGCTTCGTCGAGATGCGCACCGCCCGCGACGCGACGCTGGGGGTTCCGGCACTGCTGATTCCGGCCATTCAAATCAACATTCGGGCCGGTAACCTGCCGCCCGCCGATGAAACCGGCCTGTGCAGCCTGAAGGTGCCGCTGAACCGTTTTTAGCCGCACCATTTGTGTGTGTGTGTGGGAGCGGGCTTGCTCGCGATGCAGAGAACGCGGTCTACCGGTATGACCACAGTGATGCCATCGCGAGCAAGCCCGCTCCCACAACAAGCCTGCTCCCACAGGGCTGCATTGAAGTAAAAAAAATCCGGCCTGAGCCGGATTTTTTATTTAGCCAATCACTGCATCCACGGTGGAGGCGGCTCTTCAGACTTGCTCGGTGGCGCATCATCTGCAGCACGCACGGCCTGACGGAACGCTTCGTCCAGACGGGCAGCTTCGATCTCGCGCATGACACCGCCCACATCGGCCAGCTCGTCCGGCTCGTCAAACTCGCCCGTCAACACGCTACCAGGGTGCAAGGTGGCAGCTTCGTAAAGCGCCCACATTTCCTTGGCGTATTTGGTTCCTTTAAGTTCCGGCGCAAAACGCCCGAAGTAAGAAGCCATGTTGCCCACGTCACGCTCCAGCATGCTGAATGCGTGGTTATTACCCGCGGCATCGACAGCCTGTGGCAGATCGATAATCACCGGGCCGGTCGGCGTCAGCAGTACGTTGAACTCGGACAAATCTCCGTGGACCAGACCGGTACACAGCATCAGCACAATCTGCTGAATCAGGAACGCGTGATACTCGCGAGCCTGGTCCGGTTCCAGCACCACGTCATTGAGTCGGGGGGCTGCATCGCCGTACTCATCCGCCACCAGTTCCATCAACAGCACGCCTTCAAGGAAGTCGAACGGTTTTGGAACCCGAACACCGGCGCCCGCCAGACGAAACAGCGCAGCCACTTCGGCGTTTTGCCAGGCATCCTCGGTTTCTTTACGACCGAACTTGGAGCCCTTGGCCATCGCTCGGGCCTGACGGCTGTTGCGAACCTTGCGACCCTCCTGATATTCGGCGGCCTGGCGGAAACTTCGTTTGTTAGCCTCCTTATAAACCTTGGCGCATCGCAGCTCATTGCCGCAGCGGACTACGTACACAGCTGCTTCTTTGCCACTCATGAGTGGGCGCAGCACCTCGTCGATCAGACCGTCCTCGATCAGGGGTTCTAAGCGTTTTGGAGTCTTCATCAGCTTTTATTGTGGGTCCTTTATTACCAAACACGCGAATGTCACTCGTTATACGGCAATCCACTCACCACGGGGAGAGGGCAAACGATTTGAATGATAGACGAGCAATCCGTCAAGAGCACCGACTAATGGGCCCGCTGCCTAGCCCTGGCGAAATAACTCGCCGGGCGTATAGCCGAACATCTTTTTAAATGCCGCGATGAATGCCGACGTCGACTCATACCCGCACGACAACGCCGCACGCGTGACATGACCACCCTCCTCCAGCACCTGCAACGAAGACAGCAGTCGTACCCGCTGACGCCAACTGCGAAAACTCAAGCCCGTTTCACGCAGGAACAACCGCATCAGGGTTTTTTCAGACATGCCCAGACGATCCGACCACAGGCTCAGGCTGACGTCGGCATCGGGGGTTTCGATCAATTCATTGCACAGCACCAACAAACGCCCATGGCGTGGCAGCGGCAGCGAAAAACCCACCTCAGGCAGGCTCGCCAATTGATCCAGCAACACCGCCACCAACCTTTGCTCAGGGCTGCCGCCCTCGGGGTATTCGGCGGGCAATGCACAAAAACCTTTGATCAGCTCCCGTGCCAGCGGCGTGACCTCCAGCACCCGGCACTGGCCGGGCGCCCAAAGGCAATCCTCACGACGTACATACAGGCTGCGCATTTCGGCACGCATCGAGGTGATGACCTCATGCTCCAGCCCGGCGGGAATCCAGATCCCCCACTGCGGCGGTGCAAAAAAGCTGCCCTCGTCGGTATGCACCCCCAACACGCCACTGATCGCGTATGAAAACTGCACCCAATCATGCCGATGACGTGGCGTCCAGGAACCTGCGCCCAGGCTTTCGGCCCGGGCATACAGCGGCCGTGGCAGTGCATCAAGCACTGGAATGGCGCGCTGGAGTCCACGTTGTCCGTTTAGCGGCATTGATTGGCCTTATATCGCAAGACGTCAGATACCTGCGACGTTAGGCTAAGTCACTAATTCTTACAATGTCCCGGTGCCCACGATGCCTGTGCTCAAACATCTCAAACGAATGTTCACCGACTGGTTTCTGTGCGGCATGCTGCTAGCGACATTCCTGGCCTATGTGTTTCCGCATTTCGGCAGTACCGGCGGCGGGATGCACGCTGAGTGGGTAATCAACATCGGTGTGTTCCTGGTGTTTTTCCTGCACGGGGTCAACCTGTCCAGCGAGCAAATCCGCCACGGCCTGAAAAACATCCGCCTGCACTTCATGGTTCAGGGCTTCACCTTCATCGTTTTCCCGCTGATCTGGGTCATCGCCGACAAGCTGCTGGGCACCCATGTTCCACCGCTGCTGATGCTGGGCTTCTTCTACCTGTGCGCCTTGCCTTCGACCATCTCCTCCTCGGTCGCACTCACCGGCAGCGCAGGCGGCAACGTACCGGCGGCGATTCTCAACGCCAGCCTGTCCAGCGTACTGGGGATTTTCATCACCCCATTGCTCGTCAGCCTGGTGGTTGGCAGCGGCGCGGGCGGCATCGACCTGGGCTCAACCCTGCTCGACCTGTGCGCCATGCTCCTGTTGCCCCTGGTCCTTGGCCAACTGGTACGCCCGCTGTTCGGACGTTTTTTCGCCCGCCACAAGCGCTACACCAACATCTGCGACAAAGTGGTGATTCTGCTGCTGGTTTACGCAGCGTTCTGCAACTCGATGGTCTCGGGCATGTGGCAACAACAAGGCACCTCGGTGATTATCAGCGCCTTGATCGGCAGTGCCGTCCTGCTCGCCGTCATCCTGTGGATGACCACCCGCACTGCCCGTGCCTTGAAGTTCAGCACCAGCGATGAAATTGCCGCCGTGTTCTGCGCCAGCAAAAAATCCTTGGCTGCCGGCGCGCCGATGGCCGCCCTGATCTTTGGCGCCAACCCTGGCCTGGGCCTGATTTTGCTGCCGATCATGATCTACCACCCGCTGCAGTTGATCGTGTGCTCGGTGATGGCAGAAAGCTACGCCACTCGCAAATACAACACGAGTGGGAGCGGGCTTGCTCGCGATGCAGACGCCGCGGTGTAACAGCCACACCGCGGTGATGCCATCGCGAGCAAGCCCGCTCCCACCCACATGCGGCTACCGCTCAATGATTGCGGTAACGCCCTGCCCACCCGCCGCGCAGATCGAGATCAGCCCTCGTCCCTGCCCGGCAGTGGCGAGCAGCTTGGACATATTGGTCACGATCCGCCCTCCTGTCGCCGCAAACGGATGCCCCACCGCCAGCGAGCTGCCCTTGACGTTGAGCTTGCTGCGATCAATCGAGCCCAGCGGTGCATCCAGGTCGAGCCGGCTTTTGCAGTAGGCCGCATCCTCCCAGGCCTTCAACGTACACAGCACCTGCGCAGCAAAAGCCTCGTGAATTTCGTAGTAGTCAAAATCCTGCAAAGTCAGGCCATTGCGCGCCAGCAGCCGTGGGACCGCATACACCGGCGCCATGAGCAAACCTTCCGCTCCATGCACGAAATCCACAGCGGCAGTTTCGCCATCACGCAAATACGCCAAAATCGGCAAGCCGCGCTCCCTGGCCCACTCTTCGCTGCCCAACAGCACCACGGCAGCGCCATCGGTCAGTGGCGTGGAGTTGCCCGCCGTCAACGTGCCTTTGGCACTGCGCTCGAACACGGGCTTAAGGGCGGCCAGCTTCTCCAGGGTCAAGTCGGCACGCAGGTTGTTATCGCGGCTCAAACCCCGGAAAGGCGTGAGCAAGTCATCTTCCCAGCCTGCGTGATAGGCCGCCGTCAACGCCTGATGGCTGTGCAGCGCCAGTTCGTCCTGTTCAAGCCTTGGGATGCTCCAGGCTTGCGCCATCAGTTCGCAGTGCTGGCCCATCGACAGCCCGGTGCGGGGCTCGCCATTACGGGGAAACTCGGGCTTCAGAAAACCCGGACGCAATTGCAGCAAGGTCTTGAGCTTATCCAGAGGCGCCTTGGTGCGATTGAACTGCAGCAACCATTTACGCAGGCCGTCATTAAGGCCAATCGGCGCATCGGATGTGGTGTCCACTCCCCCGGCAATCGCACAGTCGATCTGCCCCAGGGCAATCTTGTTGGCCACCAGCAATACCGCTTCAAGCCCCGTCCCGCAGGCCTGCTGCAGGTCATAGGCCGGTGTTTTCGGCGACAGCCGTGAGCCCAGTACGCACTCACGGGTCATGCTGAAATCCCGGGAATCCTTGAGCACCGCCCCGGCCACGACCTCCCCCATGCGCAGCCCGTGCAGGTTGTAACGCTCGATCAACCCCTCCAGCGCGGCCGTCAACATGTCCTGATTACTGGCGGTCGCATACGGCCCGTTGGAGCGGGCAAACGGGATTCGATTACCACCAATAATTGCTACACGACGCAGACTCATACGATTGCCCCTATTCTTTTGTATCCATTAATCGTTACAAGCGTAGGTCTTATCGCTGATAACGAACGACCACGGCCTGTTTGTGGTCAACCCTTTGAACCCCATCTGTCGGAGAGTGTTCCATGTCAGACCGTTATATCGACTTCGTCAACTCATCCCTCGGCCAGCGTCTGGTCGGCGCGTTGGGGCTGCCGTCACCGGGACGACTGGAACGCTGGCAAGCCGGGCGCCTGCGCCCCGTCGAAGGCCCGCTATTGATTGGCGGCGGGGCACTGGCCGAACAGGTGAACCGTTTTGCCAGCAAACTCACCGACGCCGTCTACAGCAACGGCCCCGAACCGTTGCTCGCAACCCCCTGGATTCCTGGCCAGGGACCAAAACTCAAAGCCGTGGTGTTCGACGCCAGCGAGCTGCTGCACACCGACCAACTCAAGCAACTGCGCGAGTTTTTCCAGCCACTGCTACGCAGCCTGGAACACAGCACCCATATGGTGATTCTGGGCCGTGCACCTGAAACATTAAGTGACCCATTTGCTGCCAGCGCCCAGCGTGCGCTTGAGGGTTTCAGCCGGTCACTGGCTAAAGAACTGCGCAACGCCAGCACCCTGCAACTGCTGTATGTCGGTGAAGGTGCTGAAGATCAACTTGAAGGCGCACTGCGGTTTTTCCTTTCGCCCAAAAGTGCATTTATCAGTGGGCAAGTGCTGCGCCTCACGACCTGCGCCTCCCAGGTACAGGACTGGACCCGCCCCCTGGCCGGGTGCAAGGCATTGGTGACCGGGGCGGCCCGAGGAATTGGCGCCTCGATTGCCGAAACCCTGGCTCGGGATGGCGCCCACTTGATCCTGCTCGACGTGCCATCCGCCAAGGCCGACCTGGATGCGCTGGCCGCCCGTTTGGGCGGATACAGCATCGCGCTGGATATCTGTGCCGCCAATGCCGCTGAAGAACTGGTCGAACACCTGGCTGACGGTGTCGACATCGTGGTGCACAACGCAGGCATCACCCGTGACAAGACCTTGGCCAACATGACGCCCGAGTTCTGGGACTCCGTGCTCGCGGTCAACCTCAACGCCCCGCAGGTGCTGACCAAAGCCCTGCTCGACAGTGGCACCTTGCGCGATAACGGCCGGGTGATTCTGCTGGCCTCCATCAGCGGTATCGCCGGTAATCGCGGTCAGACCAACTACGCCGCCAGCAAGGCCGGGCTGATTGGCCTGGCTCAAGCCTGGGCCCCCTTGCTGGGCGAACGCGGCATCAGCATCAATGCCGTGGCCCCCGGGTTTATCGAAACCCAGATGACTGCGCATATTCCCTTCGCCTTACGTGAAGCGGGTCGACGCATGAGCTCCCTGGGCCAGGGCGGCCTGCCGCAAGACGTGGCCGAAGCAGTGGCCTGGCTCGGGCAGCCGGGGTCGGGCGCCGTCAGCGGTCAAGCGCTACGGGTGTGCGGACAAAGCATTCTGGGAGCATGAACCATGACCGTGAAGTGGCTCGACCTCGCCAGCCCACCGCACTTGCCCGCGCTGTACGCCCACGCCGCCGCCCGGCGCAAAATCACCGGCAGCTCCTTGCCGGAGCAGGGTTTGCGCTGCTGGGTGGAAGTTGAGCCCACGGCACTGGCAGCCTTCAGGGAGGTGTGCGCCCTGGCGCCAAGCCCACTACTCCCGCCCACCTACCCCCATATCCTGGCCTTCGGGCTGCAAATGCAATTACTGACCAGCAAGGACTTCCCCTTCCCACTGCTTGGGCTGATTCATCTGACCAATCGGGTACGGTTGCTGCGGCCCATGGGCAGCGTGACGCAGCTGCGTATCGGCGTGTTTGTGCACAACCTGCAAAAGCACCCCAAGGGGGCGACCTTTGAGGTGGTCACCCAGGTGGACGACATGCTCGGGCCGCTGTGGGAGGCCGAAAGCACGCTGCTGTGCAAAGGCGTCGAGCTGCCGGGGGAACCCCCTGAAACCGCCGCCCCCGGGCCAGTGGTGCTGAACGAGCTGACCCGCTGGTACGCCCCCACCGACATTGGCCGCCGCTACGCCAAGGTGTCGGGCGACTACAACCCCATTCACCTCAGTGCGGCCAGCGCCAAACTGTTTGGCCTGCCCAGCGCCATCGCCCATGGCCTGTGGATAAAAACCCGTGCCCTGGCGGCATTGAATTCGCACCTGCCAGCCGCCAATGTCGAGATCTTTGTCGCGTTCAAAAAACCGGTACGTCTGCCCAGCGAAGTGATGTTGCTCTGTAGCGAAGCGGGTTCCAGTGGTGATTTCCAGCTGAACGGGCATGGCGATCTGGTGCACATAACCGGTAATTGGCGACCGATCAGCTAGCGTCTGCTGTCCAAAGACCTGTGGGAGCGGGCTTGCTCGCGATGCAGACGCTGCGCGGTGACAGGCAAACCGTGCTGCTGCCATCGCGGGCAAGCCACGCTCCCACAAGGTGTGTGATGCCTGCCAAATGTGCCTTTCGCTTGCGCCAAAAGCCGTTCAGTCGCAAGCTTTGCGCCTTCTGGAGAGCACACCCTCGATGAACCTCGACGAACTCACGCAACGCATGCACCGCATCCGCGATAACAACGACTGGAAACAGTTCCACAGCCCGAAAAACCTGGCCATGGCCGCCAGTGTCGAAATGGCTGAGCTGGTGGAAATCTTTCAGTGGCTAAGCGAGGACCAGTCCCGCCAGCTCCCCGCCGATAAGCTTGCCCACGCAGGCCAGGAGGTAGGCGATATCGTGCTGTATCTGGTGTTGCTGTGCGCCGAACTGGGGTTGGACATGAACGAAGTGGTGCGCAGCAAATTGGCTGACAATGAAAGGCGTTTCAACCCATGAGTGACCGTCACTTCGATCAACTGGCCACCCGTTTCGCCGAAAAAATCTACGGCGGCGCCAAGGGTGCCATTCGTCTGGCCGTGCTTCAGGCCGACCTTGAAGAATCACTGCCAAAACGCCCGTTACGGGTACTGGATATCGGTGCAGGCCTGGGTCATATGTCGTTATGGCTGGCCCAGCAAGGTCATGATGTGACCCTGGCCGAACCGGCCGCGCCAATGCTTGAAGGCGCCCGCCAGCGTTTTGCCGAGGCAGGCCAGACCGGCACCTTTATCCAGGCGCCGTGGCAAGAGCTGCTGGGGCAACTGACCGAGCCCTACGATCTGGTGCTGTGCCACGCCGTACTGGAATGGCTGGCTGAACCCCACGCGATCCTGCCGGTGCTGCATCAGTTGACCGCCAAGGACGGCTGGTTGTCCCTGGCGTTCTACAATCGCGACGCGTTGATCTATCGCAACCTGCTCAAGGGCCACTTCCGCAAAATGCGCAAGAACGACATGGCCGGTGAAAAACAGAGCCTCACCCCTCAACAACCACTCGACCCTCGGGAACTGGCCACGGCACTCGAAGGCCTGTGGCAGGTCCAAACCCAAAGCGGTGTGCGAGTGTTTCACGACTACATGCCCGTTGAGTTCCAGGCCCGAGCCGAGCTTGAGGCGCTGGTTGAAATGGAACTGGCCCATCGTCGCCATCCAGCCTTTGCCGGGCTGGGACGTTATCTGCATTGGGTGTGCCGCCCGGTTTGAATCGCCCTGCGGGGGAGACCATCATGTATCGCCGCGTTGCCTTAGTCGTTTTAAGCCTGGGGCTGGGCGCTTGCCAAAGCCCCAACCCTTACACCCCGAGCGCCCTGCCCATGCCGCCAGCCCCGGCACAAGCAGCCAATAGCCTGGATTTGAGCGCCTACCCGGCACCGCCTCGCGATTACGGGCGCTACCAGAGCTGGGCCTGGCTCAATGGTCGCCTGCCGGTCGGTACCGCGTGGGCCGACTCTGCCCAGATCGCCGAAGCGGTGAACAATGCACTGGACCAGCGGGGCTTGCGCCCGGCGCAGCCCAACCGTCCAGCGGATCTGTGGGTCAGTGCCGACTTACACACCGAAAAACGCTTGCGTCAGGTTCAGGACGACTATGGTTACGGAGCGGGCTACGGCAGCGGCTATGGCCGTTACGGCAGCCAGTACGGGATGTACAACTCTGTGCCCGTGGTGCGTACCTACGAAGTTGAGGTCATGGTGGTGCGACTCAATCTGTATGACGGCAAAACCGGTCAACCGGTGTGGAGTTCCAGTGCAGAAACCAGCAGTAAAGGCAGCCTGGGCGAACGCAGTGATGCTCTGCGCGAATCACTGAACAAGGCAGTACAGGCTTATCCTCCCCATTAAGACTTATTGTTGAAGCGGAGAAATCATCATGCTACGTCGCCTGGCATTACTGGGCATCGCCCTGCTGCTCAGTGCTTGCGAAACCATGCAGGTCAGCAGCGATTACAACCCTGCGGTCGATTTCGCCAAGTTCCAGTCCTGGGCCTGGAAAGACCCTGCCGTGCAATATCACCCCAATAACCCGATGCTGCGAAGCAGCCTGACCGAGCAACGGATCGTTCAGGCCATCAGTGGCCAGCTGGACCAACGGGGTCTGCGCCCGGTTGCGGCAGGCAGCAAGCCGGACTTGCTCGTGCAAGCCTGGTTGATCGTTGCCAACCGCCAGGAGCAGGTCGTGACCAACTACGGCTACGGCGGCCCTTGGGGCGGACCGTGGGGGGGTTACTGGGGTGGCCCGTGGGAAGGTTACTGGGGCCCACCGATGTATAACGAAGTACGCAACGTCGTCTATCAGGTTGGCACGCTGCAAATCGACCTGATCGATGCCAAGGACGGGAAACTGGTGTGGCGCGGCAGTGCTGAAAAAGTCGTCGACACCAGCCCTACTCCGGCTGAACGCAGCGCGGCAATTCAGGAGGCGGTCACTAAAATCTTGAGCGCCTATCCACCGAAGTAAGTTCCAGGACACTCACTTGCTCACACTGTATATATGTAAGTTGGTATTAATACTTTCGTGAGCAAGTTAGTTTCCACACTCGATTTTCGGCTATTTATCATCGGCTTTTGATTAACTGTTCACATCACGCCTATAAAACTGGCAACTGGCCAGCGCGACGATCACTTTCTGGCTACACTCGATCAAACTTTGGAGAGTTAGCGCTGGGCTATGTTCCAGCAACAGGAGTGCTCGATGTCTCCCCAACTACGCGGTATTGGTTTTACGGGCCCACAGCAACAGCGTGGCGCAATCGGCTTGATGGCTGCCGTGACCCTCGGCATGGTGCTGTTGTTCATGTTGTTGGTTGTCGACAGCGGGCGTTTGTACCTGGAGCAACGAAAATTGCAACGGGTGGCGGATATGGCGGTGTTGGAGGCGGTGAGTCGGGGGGGAACCTGCGGCTTAACGCTTCCGAACGCCCAGAGCCTCGCTGAAGAAAATGCCAAGCGTAATAATTTTATTCCCGGTGGCGCTCAACAGATAGCCACCGCTTGCGGCACCCTGGAGACCAATGCAACCACGCAGGTGCGCAAGTTCAAGGAAGATACTAAAAGTATCGACGCCATCCAAGTTATCGCAACCACCATCGTGCCCACCAGCGTGGCCGGAGGGTTGTGGAGCATGTTTTCCAAAGATGGATTTAGTACAGAGACAAACTTGGCAGCGAGTGCGGTTGGGAGCAATGGTGGATCGCCGTTGGCTCAGCTGACTATTCGCAGTTCTTTGATAAACATAAGCGACAAGCAATCATCAATTCTTAACCCGTTAATTGGAGGTATGCTAGGTGGGTCTTTGAGTCTCAACGCTGTATCTTGGAATGGTTTGCTGGACACGAAGATCAGCTTACTTAGCTACCTAAATACATTGCTCGATTTAAACACAACTATCGGCAGCACCGACGAACTATTGAACACTAACCTACACCTATCTCAACTTCTGGATGCGATAGCGATCAACGTATTGAAAAAAAATGGCCCCGGCGCAAAGTTAGTCATAGATAACCTTGCTGCTTTGAGCGCCTTACCAAGCAGCTCACAACTGTTAAAGCTAGGCGAGCTGCTTAATATTAAAAACGGAACGCCAAGTGCCGGCCTAAATACAGAAATAAGCATATTTGATCTACTACAAGGAGTCGCCCAATTTTCAAACAGCAAGAATTTCATTGACACACACCTAACAACTAGCCTTACTGGAATAGCTAAAATAGACATCTATACTAAAGTTATAGAGCCGCCTCAAATATCGGCCATTGGGAACCCAGCTTTAATAAATGGGCGTTATGACGACCCTAACAAAATATCCGTACGCACTGCCCAAATACAAACCCGAATACATTTAGACCTCCCCATAGTCCAAGCCCTGCAACCACTGACCGATCTAATTACGAACGCATTATCGACTGTATTGGAAATCGTCAAAAGACTTCTTAAACTGGATCTTAAAGGCTTTGTCGAATGCGTATTTAGCTGCAAAGCGATAGCATCACTAACGCTTGTGCCTGCGCTAGATATTTATGTAGAAGTAGCTCGCGCTGAAAGTCACATCACCAGTTACAGTTGCGCAACAAACTCTAAAACCCTAGATGTACTAGGATCAACTGCACTGGCGAAAATCAGTATAGGGTCCCCACCAAAAACTGGAACATTCCCACCAACTGACCCTACTTCTAGCAACCACCTTAAAATCGAACCTATAAAACTTATAAACATCAACCTTAAAACATGCACACTTGTAGTTTTTTGCCCTACTGGGGACGGGGATGGCGGAAGCCTTAACTTAAAAGCACAAGTATCCTTAGCTGAAACAGCTAAGACGCTTAAATATGAATCACCTCATTTATTAGATATTGGCCAACCCCCATACTACCAAAGTTTTGGCATTGAAGACATTATAGATAGTGTTGCTAACACGCTCGATGGGCACGTAACTACTTCATATACCCCTCCAGTAGGAAAAACCGTCACAGGAGACCTTCTTAATACAGTATCAGAAGCAGTCAACACTCTTACTTTACTAACAACTACGGCCTTCAAAAAAGTGTTGTCGTCTCTACTAGATCCGCTCATTAATATTTTATTGAAAGCTCTAGTGTCGTGAGCGGTTAGTTTATTTTCTAACGTACCACGATATACTGTGCACCCCTCGCCCCGAGATGGTTCCAGGCATGCCTCGTCCAATTGCTCCCTTTGCACTACAGCCCGCCGACGTTCTTACGCTTCAAGGTTGGCTGCGCATGAGTACGCTGGAGCAGAGCCTTGCTCAGCGGGCGCGGATACTGCTTTTGCTCAATGAAGGGGTGACGCCCATTGCCATCTGTGGGCAATTACTGATCACGACACCGACCGTGTTCAAGTGGCGAAAGCGTTATCTGGCGTCGGGCATCGACGGCCTGAACGACCTGCCGCGTAGCGGTCAGCCTTTGAAGCTGGGTGCTGAGAAAGTCAAAGAAATCCTGACCCTGACAACGCACCGGGTTCCCAAGGAAGCAACGCACTGGAGCGTCCGGTTGATGGCCAAGTACGCTCGCGTTACCACCTGGCAAGTCCGGCAGATATGGGCTGCGTCGGATCTCAAGCCGCACCGACTGAAGACATTCAAGATCAGCAACGATCCGCACTTCGCTGAGAAGGTCATCGATGTGGTCGGGCTGTACCTGAGCCCTCCGGACAACGCCATGGTGCTGTCGGTTG
>NZ_JCBCUZ010000041.1:0-29206 GCF_059862735.1 Pseudomonas sp. MF06569
CTCATCCCCATTCCCTCCCCGCTGTTGAAAAATCCGCGACAACCCCCATATGTATTTCCATCAGGCATTTTCGCCCCGCTGCGTGGAGACTCTCCCTTGACCACCATCGTTTCAGTACGCCGCCACGGCAAAGTCGTCATGGCTGGCGACGGCCAGGTTTCTCTTGGCAATACCGTGATGAAAGGCAACGCGAAAAAAGTCCGCCGTCTCTATCACGGCCAGGTAATCGCCGGTTTCGCCGGTGCCACCGCAGATGCATTCACTCTGTTCGAACGTTTTGAAGGCCAACTTGAAAAGCATCAAGGCCATCTGGTTCGCGCCGCTGTCGAGTTGGCCAAAGAATGGCGTACCGACCGCTCGCTGAGCCGCCTGGAAGCCATGCTGGCAGTTGCCAACAAGGACGCATCCCTGATCATCACCGGTAACGGTGACGTGGTTGAGCCCGAAGACGGCTTGATCGCAATGGGTTCGGGCGGTGCATTTGCCCAGGCTGCAGCCCGCGCCCTGCTGATGAAAACCGATCTGTCGGCCCGCGAAATCGCTGAAACAGCACTCGGCATTGCTGGCGACATCTGCGTGTTCACCAACCACAACATCACTATTGAGGAGCAGGACCTCGCTGAATAAGACGCCTGCCGGGCTGGAGTGCCAGCCCGTTTGTGAACCTTACTTTAGCTAGAGGAACGCCAACTACCATGTCCATGACTCCACGCGAAATCGTCCACGAACTCAATCGCCACATCATCGGCCAGGACGACGCCAAGCGCGCCGTAGCCATCGCGCTGCGTAACCGCTGGCGCCGGATGCAACTGCCCGAAGAACTGCGCGTTGAAGTGACGCCAAAAAACATTCTGATGATCGGCCCTACCGGTGTCGGTAAAACCGAGATCGCCCGTCGTCTGGCCAAATTGGCCAACGCACCGTTCATCAAGGTTGAAGCCACCAAGTTCACCGAAGTTGGCTATGTAGGCCGTGACGTCGAGTCGATCATCCGTGATCTGGCTGACGCTGCAATCAAGCTGCTGCGCGAACAGGAAATTGTGAAGGTTCGCCACCGCGCCGAAGACGCCGCCGAAGAGCGCATCCTCGACGCCCTGCTGCCTCCTGCCCGCACATTCGGCGAAGAAGCCGCCGTACCGCAGGATTCCAACACTCGCCAACTGTTCCGCAAGCGTCTGCGTGAAGGCCAACTGGACGACAAGGAAATCGAAATCGAAGTCGCCGACGCCGTTGGCGTGGACATCTCCGCGCCGCCTGGCATGGAAGAAATGACCAACCAGCTGCAAAGCCTGTTTGCCAACATGGGCAAAGGCAAGCGCAAGAGCCGCAAGCTGAAAGTCAAAGAAGCACTGAAAATGGTGCGTGACGAAGAAGCCGGTCGCCTGGTTAACGACGAAGAACTCAAGGCCAAGGCCCTGGAAGCGGTCGAGCAGCACGGTATCGTGTTTATCGATGAAATCGACAAAGTTGCCAAACGCGGCAATGTCGGTGGCGCCGATGTGTCCCGCGAAGGCGTGCAGCGCGACCTGCTGCCGCTGATCGAAGGTTGCACCGTCAATACCAAGCTGGGCATGGTCAAAACCGACCACATCCTGTTTATCGCCTCCGGCGCGTTCCACCTGAGCAAACCAAGCGATCTGGTGCCAGAACTGCAAGGTCGCCTGCCGATCCGCGTTGAACTCAAGGCCCTGTCGCCACAAGATTTCGAGCGCATCCTCAGCGAGCCACACGCATCCCTGACCGAGCAATACCGCGAACTGCTGAAAACCGAAGGCCTGAACATCGAGTTCCTGCCTGAAGGTATCAAGCGTCTGGCCGAAATTGCCTGGCAAGTGAACGAAAAAACCGAAAACATCGGTGCTCGTCGTCTGCACACACTGCTTGAGCGCTTGCTCGAAGAGGTGTCTTTCAGCGCCGGTGATATTGCCAGCGCACAGAAAGACGAGCCTATTCGCATCGACGCCGACTACGTGAACAGCCACCTGGGCGAACTGGCCGAGAACGAAGACCTCTCGCGCTACATCTTGTAAACCGAACACCTGTAGCCGCTGCTGCAGGCTGCGATAAGGCGAAGGCCTTCAACGATCTACGGATCTTGCGCCAACTGCATTGGCGATCGCAGCCTGCGCCAGCGGCTACAGTGTTTGTGCAATGACCTAAGGTTATGACCATGATCCCCAGCGCCATCAACCTGCACAAAGCCTCCAAAACCCTCACGCTTAAATACCCGTCCGGCGAGCAATACCACTTGCCTGCCGAATTTTTGCGCGTGCACTCCCCGTCCGCCGAAGTTCAGGGCCACGGCAATCCGATTCTGCAATTCGGCAAAATTAATGTCGGTTTGAGCAAAATCGAGCCTGCAGGCCAGTACGCGCTGAAACTGACCTTCGATGACGGACACGACAGCGGGTTGTTTACCTGGGAATACCTCTACCAGCTCGGCGTACGCCAGCAAGAGCTTTGGGCTGACTATCTGCAAGAGCTGGAAAAAGCCGGCAAGTCCCGCGACCCGTCGGTGTCAGTCGTAAAGCTGATGCTTTGATCCTGTTGCACATCTCTCTGTAGCAGCTGCGTTACTACGCCAGCTGCTACAGGGTGTTATGTGCCTGCAATCAAGCAGATGTTGTGGGTGTAGTTGCCGTTGCCTCAACCGCAGGTGTTTTGGGAGCCGCTGCGGGCTTTTTGGCAGCAGGCTTTTTGGCGGCGGGCTTGGCTGTTGCGGCTTTGGCAGGTGCAGGTTTGCTGGCCGCCGCAGGTGCCTTGGCCGCAGGTTTGGCTACCGCTTTGGCAGTGGGCTTGGTGGCAGGCTTGGCAGCCGCTTTTACCGCTGGTTTAGCCGCTGGTTTAGCCGCTGGTTTAGCCGTCGACTTTGCAACCGCCGGTTTTGCCGCAGCTTTAACTGCAGGCTTTGCCGGTGCAGGCTTGCTCGCAGCCGGGGCCTTGGTGGCCGTGACTTTGGCAGCGGCCGCAGTCAGCTTCTCTATATGCTTGGTCAGCGTCTCGACCTTGGCATGCAGCACTTTGACTTCTTCACGGCTGGGTACACCCAATCGAGTGATGGCACTGTTAAGACGCTTATCGAAAGCCTCTTCGAACTCGCTCCATTTCTCCAGTGCCAAATCTTTAACATCTTCAACCCGAGAACGGGCAGATGACGTCGAGGCCTTTACACCCTCGGCGACTTTGTGACCCGCGTCCTTGGCCAGCTTTTCGGCTTTTTCGCCATCCTTGACCAAGGTGTCAAACAGCTTGCTGCCATCGGTATCAATCTTCGAGTACACACCCAAACCCGCCAGCCAGATTTTGCGTGAATACTCTTCAACCTTGCCAACCCATGAATGACTTTCTTTTGCAGTCGGTTTTTTAGCAGCCATCGTGTTCCCCTTAATGTTAAGTCGCGACGTCAGTGAGCAAGATCGTCGAATCATCAAGATGAACAAAGGTGCTCACCTGCATCAGGTTTAGACGCTAAACAGCCTTGTTTCAAGGTGAGCACCACTGTTTAGTGGCCTATTAACCGAGTTCTATGTCACCCGGTTGGGTTTCAGACAAGTCAATTTTAAGCAGCGCTTCATCGATGTCAGGAAATTCGACTTCTTTCACTGTTCCAAGCGGATTTAGCAGCGTGCCCGGTATTTGTTCCGAATCAGCGAACTCTTTTTTCATTAGATCGCCCATCTCGGCTTCTACGGTATAGGCTTGAGCCAACGCTTCCTCTGCGCCAAACACATACACAAAGAACTGAACCAGCCCGGGGCTGACCGTCACAAAACCCATTCGTTGCAAACACGTCGCTTGCAATACATAGCGTTCACCCTCCCCACCCGCAACAACTTGATAACCTCGCGAAGATGCAAAGGACTGCGCAACACGCCTGACCCTGTCTGCCATTACGGCATCGGGCAGCGTTGTTTTATAAGTAATGGAACACACGTGATAAGTCATACACGATTACCTTTGTTGTTTATGTTTAAAAACAACACTAGGTAAAAATCCATTTAAATCCAAAACACCACAACTAACCCAGAATATAAAAAAACCTTTCATATCAACTGGAAAAAATATTCACTTATACGAAGTCAACTATTACAGCGCTTCAATTAGAACATTCTCACAGTAAAAATTCTGGTACCTGCATAAGCCAGCTCCACCCGCCGATGATCACGACGGGCAGGCGGTTACGATCACGACAGGGCTTTGTCCAGCGACCGTTCGATTTCTGACTGAATCATGCCGCTCATCGCTGACATCAGCAGCCCAAGCTCCACATCGACCTTGACGTTGGTTTCGCTGATTTGCAGGGTGCCGTTCACGCCGGAGCGTTTCAACTTTACGGTGTCACCGGCCCAGGTAGGGGTCAGGCCGTACTGGCTGGCCAGTTTCTCGACCAGAGGCTGGGCTTTCTCACGTGCGGCTTCAAGGCCCAGGCTGTGGGTACGTTCAACGCTGATACGCGCCATGGCGTCGCTCCTGTTAAATAAAGCCGCCACTATACATTCACCCTCGCCAAGACAAAGCCGGCCACCGGGATTAGAATGGCCAGCATTCTCTTTTGGTGACAGCGATATGACTGATCAGCGCAAAGGCAGCGATGCCGAACCCACCACTCACTTCGGCTTCAAAAACGTACCGGAAAGCCAAAAGGCCGAAAAAGTCGCCGAGGTTTTCCACTCTGTAGCCGGCAAATATGACCTGATGAACGACGTTCTGTCAGGCGGCATGCACCGTCTGTGGAAGCGCTTTACCATCGAGTTGTCCGGCGTTCGCCCTGGCAACAAGGTGCTGGACATCGCCGGTGGCACCGGTGACCTGGCCCGCAAGTTTTCCCACCTGGTAGGTCCGACCGGCCAAGTGGTACTGGCCGACATCAACGCCTCCATGCTCAAGGTCGGCCGCGACCGCCTGCTGGACAAGGGCGTAGCCGGCAATATCGAGTTCGTTCAGGCCGACGCTGAAAAGCTGCCGTTCCCGGACAACTACTTCGATTGCGTGACGATCGCCTTCGGCCTGCGCAACGTGACCCACAAGGAAGACGCCCTGCGCTCCATGCTGCGCGTACTCAAGCCGGGCGGCCGCCTGTTGGTGCTGGAGTTCTCCAAGCCGACCAACGCACTGATGTCCAAGGTCTATGACACTTACTCGTTCGCCTTCATGCCGATGGTGGGCAAGCTGATCCTCAACGACCCGGACAGCTATCGCTACCTGGCCGAATCGATCCGCATGCACCCGGATCAGGAAACCCTGAAGTCAATGATGGTCGAGGCCGGTTTTGACCGCGTGACGTATCACAACATGACTTCCGGCATCGTTGCCCTGCATCGCGGCATCAAGCCCTGATGTTGCTGCGCGGCCTTCTCGCCAGCGTCGAACTCGGCGTCAACCGCATAGTGCGGCTGGACAGCACGGCCCTGGCGCGCTTGCGCCCCTTGACCGGCAAGTTGATTGCCGTCGAGTGTGCGAGCCCCTCGCTGCACCTGTTCATTCTGCCCAGCGATGAAGGCCTGCTGCTGGCTACCCAATGGGCGGCCGACCCCGACTGCACCCTGCGCGCTCCCGCCTCCAGCCTGCTGCGCCTTGCCTTGAGCAAGGACAAAAGCACCATCCTGCACAGCCCTGAAGTCGAGCTGGAAGGCGACAGCGCGGTGCTGATGGAACTGGCAGCGGTGCTGCAAGACCTGGAGCTGGATTGGGAGTACGAACTCTCGAACTGGATCGGGCCGGTGGCCACTGCATTGATCGGGGGGCATGTGCGCAGCCGCGCCAACTGGTACCAGCAAGGTTTCGCCAGCCTCAATCAGAACCTGGCCGAATACCTGAGCGAAGAAGCCCGTACCTTGGTCGGCGAACGTGAGGCGCAAGCGCGCTTTGACGAACTCGACCAAATCAAACTCGACCTGGATCGCCTGGAGGCACGCGTTGAGCGCCTCTCCCGATCCCTCAATTCCAGCGATAACGCATGAAGCTGCTTGCCATACGCCGTTTGTTTCGTATCCAGCGCGTCGTCATTCGCTACCGACTGGATGACCTGCTGTTCGCCCTGCCGTTGCCGTGGTGGATGCTGTCCCTGCGCTACGCGCTGCCGTGGCGCTGGTTCCCGCGCAAAAAGCTGGAGCTGAGCCGCGGCGCGGCCCTGCGCCTGGCCCTGCAGGATCTGGGACCGATTTTCATCAAGTTCGGCCAGATCCTTTCTACCCGTCGCGACCTGCTGCCCGCCGACATCGCCGATGAGTTGATGTTGCTGCAAGATCGCGTGCCGCCGTTTGACCCGCAGTTGGCCGTCAAGCTGATCGAAGAGCAACTGGGCGCCAGGATCAGCGAAGTGTTCAGTCGCTTCGACATCCAGCCGTTGGCCTCGGCCTCGGTGGCCCAGGTGCACTCGGCCAAGCTCAAGACCGGTGAAGAAGTGGTGGTCAAGGTTGTGCGCCCGGGCCTCAAGCCGATCATCGGTTCCGACCTCGCCTGGCTGTTCATCCTGGCCCGTACGGCCGAGCGCCTGAGCGCTGATGCCCGCCTGCTGCACCCGGTGGACGTGGTGACGGACTACGAGAAAACCATTTACGACGAACTCGACCTGTTGCGCGAAGCGGCCAACGCCAGCCAGCTCAAGCGCAACTTCGAAGGCTCGCCCCTGATGTACGTCCCGCAGATCTACTGGGACTGGTGCCGCCCGAAAGTGCTGGTGATGGAGCGTATCTACGGGATTCAGGTTACAGACCTCGAAGCACTGGGAGATCAGCGCACCGACATGAAGATGCTGGCCGAGCGCGGGGTTGAAATCTTCTTCACCCAGGTGTTCCGCGACAGCTTCTTCCACGCCGACATGCACCCCGGCAACATTTTTGTCAGCACCGTTAACCCCTGGGCCCCGCAATACATCGCCATCGACTGCGGCATCGTCGGCAGCCTGACCCCCGAGGATCAGGACTATCTGGCGCGTAACCTGTTTGCCTTTTTCAAGCGCGACTACCGCCGTGTGGCGCAGTTGCACATTGATTCTGGCTGGGTACCGGCCCACACCAAACTCAACGAGTTTGAAGCGGCCATCCGCACCGTGTGCGAACCGATCTTTGAAAAACCGCTCAAGGAAATATCCTTTGGACAGGTGCTGATGCGCCTGTTCCAGACGGCTCGACGCTTCAATATGGAAGTCCAGCCGCAGTTGGTGTTGCTGCAAAAAACCCTGCTCAATATCGAAGGCCTGGGGCGCCAGCTGTACCCCGACCTCGATCTGTGGAGCACCGCCCAGCCGTTCCTCGAGCGCTGGATGCGTGAGCGCGTGAGCCCCAAGACCCTGCTGCGCAACCTGCACAGCCAGGTCGAGCAAATCCCGCACCTGGCCGGCATGACCCGCGACCTGCTGGAACGCATGTCGCAACCACACGCCAACAACCCGCCATTGATCGTTCGCGAGTCTCGCGACGGCTGGTTCCTGCGCCTGATCGGTGCCGGGCACTTGGCAGCTGGCGCATTGTTGGCCAGTATCGGTCCGCTGCACACTGCAGGCTATTGGCCTGCCGGCATAATGCTGGCCGTAGGCTTGTATCTGATCGTGCGCCGATAGCCAGCTCCGGGCGAGGCTGGCAAACTGTGAATTCACCAGGCCTCAGCCACAGGGTTGAGGCAGGTTGTCGGAGTCGAACATGAAAGACTGGCTGGACGAGATCAAGTGGGACAACGACGGCCTGGTGCCGGCGATTGCCCAAGACCACAAAACCGGGCGCGTGCTGATGATGGCCTGGATGAACCGCGAGGCCCTGAGCCTGACCGCCGCCGAGAACCGTGCCATTTACTGGTCACGTTCCCGTGGCAAGTTGTGGCGCAAGGGAGAAGAGTCCGGTCACGTGCAAAAGCTGCATGAAATGCGCCTGGACTGTGACGCCGACGTGATCATCCTGATGGTTGAGCAAATCGGTGACATCGCCTGCCATACCGGCCGCCAGAGCTGCTTCTATCGCGTATACGACAATGCCGAGTGGAAGACCGTCGACCCGGTGCTTAAAGATCCCCACGCCATTTATCACGCAGGGCACTCCCATGACTGATACCTTGAGCCGCGTAGCCCAAGTGCTCGAAGCGCGCAAAGGCGCCACCCCCGACAGCTCCTATGTCGCAAGCCTTTACCACAAGGGTCTGAACAAGATTCTTGAAAAAGTCGGCGAAGAGTCGATCGAAACCATCATCGCCGCCAAAGACGCCGCCATCAGTGGTGATTGCAGCGATGTGATCTACGAAACAGCCGATCTCTGGTTCCACAGCATGATCATGCTGGCCCAGCTGGGGCAGCATCCTCAGGCCGTACTGGATGAACTGGAGCGTCGTATCGGAACCTCTGGCCACGTGGAAAAAGCCTCACGGCCGTCCGCCTAAATCACTCTGTTAAGGATCACATCATGGGCATTTTTGACTGGAAACACTGGATCGTCATTCTGGTAGTCGTCGTCCTCGTCTTCGGCACCAAAAAACTGAAAAACCTGGGCACCGATGTCGGCGAATCGATCAAGGGCTTTCGTAAAGCCATGAACGACGACGAAAAACCAGCCGAGCCCGTGGTTCCGCCTGCGCAGCCAACCGCCGCCCCGCAGCCACACACAACTTCGACCCTGAACGAGCCGCACACCATCGACGTGCAGGCGCAAAAAGTCGAAGAGCCGACCCGCAAAGACGTGTGAGCCAAAACTAATGTTCGGTATCAGCTTCAGTGAACTGCTGCTCGTTGGCCTGGTGGCCCTGCTGGTGCTCGGCCCCGAGCGCCTGCCGGGTGCCGCGCGCACGGCGGGCCTGTGGATCGGGCGCTTGAAACGCAGTTTCAATGCGATCAAACAGGAAGTTGAACGTGAAATCGGCGCGGACGAAATTCGTCGGCAGCTGCACAACGAACACATCCTGTCGATGGAAGAAGAAGCCAAGAAAATCCTGGCTCCGCTGCAGGACGCCGTTAAGCCACCAACGCCGACCGAGCCGACCGTCAGCACAGCGCCTGTCGAGCCTGCGAGCCCCGCGCCCGTGAGCCTGAGCAAAACCGCGTCCGACCCTGCGCCTCAACCGGCAGCGCCACACGACCCCACTCTGCCACCGCGAGCCCCTTAAGCGCATGAGCGATAAGCCAGAACACGACCAGCCAATGCCGCTGGTCTCGCATCTCACCGAGCTGCGCACCCGCCTGTTGCGCTGCATCGCGGCGATTTTCATCATCTTTGCCGGGCTGTTCGCCTTTACCCAGCAGATCTACACCCTGGTCTCCACGCCGCTGCGTGAATACCTGCCGGTGGGTGCGACGATGATCGCGACCGACGTGGCCTCGCCGTTCCTGACGCCGCTCAAGCTGACCATGATGGTCTCGCTGTTCATTGCCATTCCGGTGATCCTGCATCAGATCTGGGGCTTTATTGCGCCCGGCCTGTACAAGCATGAAAAACGCATCGCCGTGCCCCTGCTGGTGTCCAGCATCTTCCTGTTTTACGCCGGCATGGCGTTCGCCTACTTCCTGGTATTCCCGCTGGTGTTCAAGTTCTTCGCCGCCGCCACCCCGGAAGGCGTCGCGATGATGACCGATATCAGCAGCTACCTTGATTTTGTCATGACCCTGTTCTTTGCCTTTGGCGTGGCCTTTGAAATCCCGGTGGCCGTGGTGCTGCTGGTATGGATCGGCATTGTCGACGTGCAATACCTGCGCAAGATCCGCCCGTACGTGATCATCGGCTGTTTCGTGGTCGGCATGATCCTGACCCCGCCCGACATCTTCTCGCAAACCTTGCTGGCGATCCCGATGTGGATGCTGTTTGAAATCGGCATTCTGTTTGGCAGCCTGATCAGCAAGAACAAACGCGGCGAAGACCCGGACGAACCCTCGGCTGATAGCGACGCCCAACCGCCAGCACCGCAAGCGTGAACCTGCTGCTCCTCGAAGAGGCTGATTTCATTGCCGCCGACCGCGTGATCCTGCGCGACCGGCGCCTGACTCATATGCAAGAAGTTCACCGGGCCGCTGTCGGCGACAGCCTGCGCGTGGGCAAGATTGGCGGATTGATGGGCAGCGCCGAACTGGTGCGCCTTGAGGCCAGGGAAGCCGAACTGGTTATCCACAGCCTTGACCAACCACCACCGGCCAAACTGCCCCTGACCTTATTGCTTGCCCTGCCGCGCCCGAAAATGCTGCGCCGGGTACTGCAAACCGTGGCCTCGATGGGCGTGCCCAAGGTCATTCTGGTCAACAGTTATCGGGTCGAAAAAAGCTTCTGGCAGACACCGTTTCTGGAACCCGAAGCCATTCGTGAGCAATTGATCCTGGGGTTGGAGCAATCGCGGGACAGCGTCTTGCCCGAAGTCATTATCGAAAAACGCTTCAAGCCGTTTGTCGAAGACCGTTTGCCGGCGCTGGTCGAAGGCACATTGGGCCTGGTGGGCCATCCGGGAGATTACCCGGCCTGCCCGCGCGGGCTGGATGAAGCCGTGACCCTGGCCATCGGCCCGGAAGGTGGCTGGATTCCCTACGAGATCGACTTGCTGGCCAAGGCAGGCCTGCAACCGGTGCAACTGGGGGCACGTATCCTGCGGGTCGAAACCGCCGTCACCGCCCTGCTCGCCCGGTTGTTCTGACAGCCCGATTTAAATACATTTTGTATAATCTGCCTGCTTCAGTTTTGCTCGACCGAGCCGATGCATTAACACGTCAAGATCATTCAAGAAGCCATGGACGGCTGTTATCGATACCAATCGATCAAAAAAAGGAGTTCGTCCATGAACCATTGGTTATCTGCCACCCTGGGCAATATCAGTGTCACTCGTAAACTCAGCCTGGGCTTCGGTACCGTCTTGCTGCTGACACTGCTGATCACCGTCACCGGCTGGAAGGGGCTGATGTCTGTCATTGATCGCGGCGACAAGCTGGCCAATATTTCCCAGGTCATCACGCTGATCAAGGACCTGCGCATCGCCCGCGTCACCTACGACAAGGACAACGGCGAAAACGGCCCCGATCTGGTCAATGACCTGCTCAACGAGATCGGTACCAACCTCGCCGCCGCCAAGGAGCGCATGGTCCAGGCCAGTGACTTGAGCCTGAGCGACCAGGAACTCAAGGCCGTGTCGCAATACAAAACCATCTTCGCGGCTATCGACGAGGCAACCCAGGCCCGCGAGGTCAGCCGGGGCAAGCTCGGTGCAACGTCCGAAGCCGCTCTGGCCAGTATCGCCGCCATTGAAAAAGACGTGCTGCAGGGTGACAACCTGGCCGAGCTCAATAGCGTCAACCAGGTCAGCCGGTTGCTGTTGCAAGCGCGGTTCGAGGTGCGCGGCTATACCCACACGGGCGATCTTGAAGCGGCTACACCTGCGATCGAAGCCATCGACCAGGCGCTGACAGAACTCGCACGCCTGAGCAGCATCATGCCCAGTGCCTACAGCCCCCAGTTCGCGCAGGCCAGCACAGCACTGAAAAACTATCGGGCCGCCTTTATCGAGTTTCGCGACTCTCAGGTACACAGCGACAAGCAATTGTCGCAACTGCAAGTGCTGGGCAATTCCCTGGTGGATCTGAGCAATGAACTGTCGGCGTCCCAACTCAGCCAGCGCGACAGCGATACCCGCCAGGCCAAGTCCGCGCTGCTGATCTGCGCGAGCCTGGCCCTGCTGCTGGGCGTCATCGCGGCGTGGATCATCACCCGGCAGATCATTACCCCCTTGCGCGACACCCTCAATATTGTCAAAGCCGTGGCGGCCGGTGATCTCAGCCAGGAGCATCCGACCACCCGTCGCGACGAACTGGGCCAACTGCAACAGGCCATCGAAGGCATGCGCGGCGGGCTGCGCGAGCTGGTCGGCGGCATCGGCAACGGCGTCACTCAGATCGCCAGTGCGGCCCAACAGCTGTCCACCGTGACCGAACAAACCAGCGCCGGGGTCAACAGCCAGAAAATCGAAACCGATCAGGTGGCCACGGCCATGCATGAGATGACGGCCACGGTTCAAGAAGTTGCACGCAATGCCGAAGAGGCCTCCGAGGCGGCAATGTCCGCCGACGTGCAAGCCCGTGAGGGCGATACCGTGGTCGCCCAGGTCATTACACAGATTGAGCGCCTGGCGGCTGAAGTGGTGTTGTCCACCGAGGCGATGGCTCATCTGAAACAGGAAAGCGACAAAATCGGCAGCGTGCTCGACGTGATCAAGGCCGTGTCCCAGCAAACCAACCTGCTGGCCCTCAACGCCGCCATCGAAGCCGCTCGGGCGGGCGAAGCCGGGCGCGGTTTTGCCGTGGTGGCCGACGAAGTGCGCAGCCTGGCGCAGCGTACGCAAAAGTCCACGGAAGAGATTGAAGTCTTGATCATCGGTCTGCAAAGCGGGACTCAACAAGTGTCCAGCAGCATGGACAACAGCCGCCTGCTGACCGACAGCAGCGTTGAGCTGACCCGCCGCGCGGGCGAGTCCCTGGACACCATTACCCGCACCGTATCGACGATTCAGGGCATGAACCAACAGATCGCGACAGCAGCCGAACAGCAAAGCGCGGTGGCCGAAGAGATCAACCGCAGTGTGCTGAACGTGCGCGACGTGTCGGAACAAACCGCCGCCGCCAGCGAGCAGACCGCCGCCGCCAGCGTGGAACTTGCAAGGCTGGGAACGCACCTGCAAACACTGGTCACCCGCTTCAAGGTCTGACCCTCGGCCAGTGCGACTCTCATCACACTAACGGCAACTGCCCTTCAGTTCCGGCCCCCGGCGCCGATGGCCTGATACCCCTTGAAGGAGTATCACCATGTACCGTCGGCTGGCTCTACTGCTGGGCAATATAAGCGTCAATCGCAAACTCAGCCTGGGCTTCGGGCTGGTACTGGTGCTGACTCTGCTGATCGCCGCAGCGGGCTGGAATGGCCTGGTGTCGGTGATCGACCGGGGCGACAAACTGGCCAATATCTCGAAAATCATCTCGCTGACCAAAGACCTGCGCATTGCCCGCCTTGAATATGACCGCCATCCGGGGGAAGACACACTGGCCGGCGTCACCGGCCAACTGAGTGCACTGGACAACGCGCTGGAGCAGTCACACAAACAGCTGGTATCGCCCGACGACCTGGTGCTGGTCGAGCAGCAGCTCAATGCCGTGACCGAGTACAAACGCGCCTTCACCGATCTCATCCAGGGCTCCCGGCCCGAACAGGCCGTTGAGCGCATGCACCAGCAGGGCGATGTCCTGATCGAGCAGAGCCAGAAGCTCTCGGCACTGCAGACAGCCAAACGCAACAACGAAAGCCATCAGGCCACGACCCTGTTGATCAGTTGCGCGCTGCTGGCGCTGGTGCTGGGAATGATCGCCGCCTGGGTCATTACCCGCCAGATCGTGATCCCGCTGCAACGCACGCTCAAGACCGTTGAGCGCATCGCGGCCGGGGATCTGACCCAAGACCATCACACCGACCGCCGCGACGAACTGGGGCAGCTGCAGCAAGCCATTCAACGGATGACCCAAGGCCTGCGCGAGTTGATTGGCGGGATCAGCGATGGCGTGACTCAAATCGCCAGTGCAGCGGAAGAACTCTCGGCGGTCACCGAACAAACCAGCGCGGGGGTTAACAGCCAGAAAGTCGAGACCGATCAGGTCGCCACGGCCATGCACGAAATGGCCGCCACCGTTCAAGAGGTGGCGCGCAATGCGGAAGAAGCCTCCGAGGCGGCTGTCGCGGCTGACCAGCAGGCCCGCGAGGGCGACAACGTGGTCGCACAAGCCATCGCCCAGATCGAGAAGCTGGCCATTGAAGTCGGCCATTCCACCGATGCCATGGGCCATCTGAAACGCGAAAGCGACAAGATCGGCAGCGTGCTGGACGTGATCAAGTCCGTCGCCCAGCAGACCAACCTGCTAGCCCTCAACGCCGCCATCGAAGCGGCACGGGCCGGTGAGGCCGGTCGTGGTTTTGCGGTCGTGGCCGACGAGGTGCGCAGCCTGGCGCAGCGCACGCAAAAATCCACAGAAGAAATCGAAGAGTTGATTGCCGGCCTGCAAAGCGGCACTCAGCAGGTGTCCAGCAGCATGGACAACAGTCGTGCCCTGACAGACAACAGCGTTGAGCTGACCCGCCGTGCGGGCGAGTCACTGGGCAACATCACCCGTACGGTGTCGACGATTCAGGGGATGAACCAGCAGATCGCAGCCGCCGCTGAGCAGCAAAGTGCGGTGGCCGATGAGATTAACCGCAGCGTGTTGAATGTGCGTGATGTGTCAGAGCAAACCGCCGCCGCGAGCGAAGAGACTGCGGCTTCGAGCATTGAACTGGCGCGGCTGGGCACGCATCTTCAGGCATTGGTTGGGCGGTTCAAGGTTTAACAGCCTTGTAAGCCTGTGTGGGAGCGGGCTTGCTCCCACACATTCAGAACTACAGCACCTGACGCAAGAACGCCTGGGCGCGCAGGTCCTTGGGCGAGGTGAAGAAGTCTTCCGGGGAGGAGTCTTCCAGCAGCTTGCCATGGTCGAAGAACAGCACGCGGTTCGCCACTTCGCGGGCAAAGCCCATTTCGTGGGTCACGCAGACCATGGTCATGCCTTCGCGGGCCAGGGTCTTCATCACGTCCAGTACTTCGCCGACCATTTCCGGGTCGAGTGCCGAGGTGGGCTCGTCAAACAACATCACCTTGGGTTCCATCGCCAACGCACGGGCAATCGCCACGCGCTGTTGCTGGCCGCCCGAGAGACGCGACGGGTACTCGTTGGCCTTCTGACCAATACCCACCTTGTCCAGTAATGCGCGGGCCTTGGCTTCACGTTCGACCTTGCCACGCTTGCGCACAACCTTTTGTGCCAGGCACAGGTTTTCCAGCACGGTCATGTGCGGGAACAGGTTGAAATGCTGGAACACCATGCCGACTTCACGCCGATAGGCATTGACGTCGGTTTTGGGGTTGGCCAGGTCCAGGCCGTCAATGCTGACGGAGCCGGAGTCGAAGTCTTCCAGGCCATTGAGGCAGCGCAGGAAGGTCGACTTGCCAGAGCCCGACGGGCCGATCACCACCAGTACTTCGCCCTGGGCGACAGTGGTGCTGACGTTGTCTACCGCACGAACGATGTGGCCGCGGGTGTCGAAGACTTTTACCAGTTCGCGAACTTCAATCACTTTGCGCGAGCCTCCGCTCAAGCCGGCTGGCGAAATGCGACAGCGGCAGGTTGATCAACAGGTACAGGCCCGCTACGCAGAACAGGATTTCGAACGGCGAAAACGAGGTGGTGATGACCTCACGGCCACTTTTGAGCAGTTCGGTAATGGCGATCACCGACACCAGCGAGGTGTCCTTCACCAGGCTGATAAATTGCCCGGCCAATGGCGGCAGCACACGCTTGAACGCTTGCGGCAGCACCACATGGCGCATCGACTGGCTGCTGTTGAGGCCCAGCGAGCGCGCCGCTTCGTTTTGCCCGCGGGCAATGGACTGCACGCCCGAACGAATGATTTCGGCCACGTACGCACCGGTGAACAGCGACAGCGCGGCAATACCGGCAAATTCGCGGGACAGGTTGAGCACAGTGCCAATAAAGAAGTAGAAGATGAAAATCTGTACCAGCAACGGTGTACCGCGTACCAGTTCGACGTACAGCGTCGAGAGGTCGCGCAGGGTCGGGTTGTTCGACAGTCGGCACAGGCCGGTGGCCAGCCCGATGATCAAACCCAATACGCCAGACACCAGCGACAGCCAGACGGTGGTCCACAAGCCCCAGAGCAGCGGTCCTGCGGCCCAGTGGCGGTTCACGCCAATGACATCGCCTTCATCGACCTCGTCGCCTTCAGCCAGTTGCAGGCTGTTGTCGGCAACGGTTACGCGTTGCTCTTTGCCATCTTCGCCACGCAGCACGACTTCGGCAGTGTCGCCCTTGCGTACCAGTTCGATAATGGTCGAGCGTTCAGCCGCCCGCTGGGCTTCTTCGGCCTGATAGGCGAAGTACTGCGGAACACGGTTCCAGCGCCATTCGTAAGACATCAGCGAAGTGGCGTAATACAACGCACCCGCCAGACCGATGAGCACCAGCACGGTCAATACGTGCCAGGGCCACTGGACTTTTTTTTGTTTGATCACTTTCAGGTTCCGTCAGGAGAAAAGCCAGGCCCGTAGCAGTTGCCGAAGGCTACGTCCGGGCGCGAAGCGCTCGTAAATCGAACGCCTCCGTTTTTCATCTGAACCGCATTCAGCTTCTTTACGGCTGCTGCGCAACCGGACGCAGCCTTCGGCAGCTGCTACAAAAGTAGCGGAATGCGATCAGCGCTTATTCCATGTCTTTGAGCCAGGCGGTGTCTTTGAACCACTTGTCATGGATGCGATCGTAAGTGCCGTCTTCGTGGATCTGGTGCAGGAAGTTGTTGATGAAGTTGATGCTGTCGTAGTCGCCTTTCTTCAGACCAAAGGCCAAAGGCTCGTAGGTGAACGGCTTGTCGAGGAACACCAGCTTGCCGTTACCGAACTTGTTAACCGCTACAACGTTGTATGGGGCGTCGTAGATAAAGGCATCAGCCTTACCGTTGACGACGTCCAGAACACCTTCAGGCTCGTTGTCGTAGCCGTGGTACTGGGCTTTTGACATCAGTTTGCGAGCAACGATTTCACCCGTGGTGCCAATCTTGGACGTCAGGCGATATTGCGGGTCGTTGAGGTCTTTGTAAGATTTGACCTTGTCTTCCAGCTCTTTGCGAATGAGCACGGTCTGGCCCACTACGATGAAGGGTTCGCTGAAGTTCAGGCGCAGGTTGCGTTCCTGGGTCAGGGTCATGCCGCTGCCAATCATGTCGAACTTGTTGGTCATCAACGCCGGGATGATGCCGTCATAACCGGTGGAAACCAGCTCCAGCTTCACACCCATGGCCTTGGCCATCGCTTTGAGCAGGTCAACTTCAAAACCAATGATCTGGCCGCGTTTGTTGGTCATTTCAAATGGCATGTAGGTTGGGTCCATGCCCACCTTCAGAGTGCCGCGTTTGACCGCGTCATCAATTGCGCCTGCATGGGCTGCGCTGATCGCCAGTAATGCAGTCACACCGCACAGCAGTTTCGACACAAACTTCTTCATCACAACTCCCCCTCACCTACTCAATTAAGGCGTTGGCCAACGGCAGGCTCGATTCAAAAAGCCAATACAGCCGGGCACTCACCCATTCGAAAACGGATGCTAACTCACTGAGGGTTATGAGACGAGTTTTGCGAGAGAAAAGCACGACGGGCGTGGGATGCCGTTCCCGTGGGAGCGTGCTTGCTCGCGATGCAGGCAACGCGGTGCAACAGGTATTACGGGGTGAGGCCATCGCGAGCAAGCCCGCTCCCACAAGGGGTAGCGGGTTGCATGCGAGAGATCAGGCAGCAGGCTGTAGCGGCAACAACGGTGCGTGAGGGTCAGCGGCAACCGACTCACGCCAGGCGTTCAGCCAGCCTTCGTGACCTTCGTTCCACACCAGCGCGTGCAAGCGGGCCAGGGCAACAGGGTCGCTCAAGAGCTCCATGCGCTCTTTGTCGCTGACACCCTGAGGACCCACCTTGAGTGCGTGACGCACACGTTCAGTACGCAGCCATTCAATCGGCTCGGCCTCACGGTGACGCGACGTCGCAAGGGCACAGGCCAGTGCGTTCTGCTGTGGATCAACCACGGCCCGCACAAAACCGTCATGCAGTGCGTGGTAGCGGTTTTCGTGGGTGTATTCGGCTGTGGCCGACAACTCACGAGGCGGTGCGTATTCCTCAGGAATCAGGAACAGGCTTTCATCGCGAGTCTTGAGGCCCAGCTTGACCCGGCTGGAGATCACCGACACCGGAATCGACAACATCAGCGAACCGACAATCGGCACCAGCCACCACAAAAAGCTCGGGTTCAACCACAACACCAACGCAGCCCAGGCCGCACCCAGCAGGGTTTGCGGACCATGACGGCGCACCGCTTCGCTCCACGGCGTGGAGTCGTCGTCACGCTGTGGCGAATTCCAGGTCGCCGCCCAGCCCAGGAACGCGGCCAGTACAAAGCGGGTGTGGAAGATCATGCGCACAGGTGCCAGCAGCATCGAGAACAGCATCTCCAGCAGCATCGACAGCGTGACCTTGAACTTGCCACCAAACTCTTTCGCGCCCTTGGCCCAGATCAGGATGATGCTCAGCAGTTTAGGCAGGAACAACAGCACGATCGTAGTCGAGAACAGCGCCACGGCTTTATCCGGATGCCATTGTGGCCACAGCGGATACAACTGGCGCGGTTCCATGAAGTACTGCGGTTCCATCAGCGTGTTGACTGCCAGCAAGGCGGTCGACAGCAACAGGAAGAAGAACCACAACGGCGCAGACAGGTAAGACATCACGCCCGTGAGGAACACCGCACGGTGTACCGGGTGCATGCCCTTGACCAGGAACAGGCGGAAGTTCATCAGGTTGCCGTGGCACCAGCGACGGTCACGCTTGAGTTCGTCCAGCAGGTTGGGCGGCAGTTCTTCATAGCTGCCCGGCAAGTCGTAGGCAATCCACACGCCCCAACCGGCACGGCGCATCAGCGCGGCTTCAACAAAGTCGTGAGACAGGATCGCGCCCGCAAAAGCACCTTTACCCGGCAACGGCGCCAAAGCGCAGTGTTCGATAAACGGCTTCATGCGGATGATTGCGTTGTGGCCCCAGTAGTGGGATTCACCCAACTGCCAGAAGTGCAGACCGGCAGTGAACAGGGGTCCGTACACCCGCGTCGCAAATTGCTGCATGCGCGCATACAAGGTGTCCATGCCCGATGCTCGCGGCGCGGTCTGGATGATCCCGGCGTCTGGCGTGGCTTCCATCAAGCGCACCAGACTGGTCAGGCATTCACCGCTCATCACGCTGTCCGCGTCGAGCACCACCATGTACCTGTAATCACCGCCCCAGCGACGGCAGAAGTCGTCGAGGTTGCCGCTCTTGCGCTTCACACGACGGCGACGACGGCGATAGAAAATTCGCCCGAAGCCTTCTGTTTCGCGGCACACATCCAGCCAGGCCTGTTGCTCGGCAACACAGATGTCTGGATCGTTGCTGTCACTGAGGATAAAGAAGTCGAAGCGATCCAGATCACCGGTCGCGGCAACCGATTCGTAGGTGGCGCGCAAACCTGCAAAAACACGGGTGACATCTTCGTTGCAGATCGGCATCACCAGCGCAGTACGTGCCTGCTCAGGGATTGCCTCATTCCCGGCGCTTTTGCCGGAAATACGGTACTTGTCGTGGCCGGTCAGCAGTTCCAGAAAGCCCATCAAGGCCGTCCAGAAACCCGCCGATACCCAGCAAAACAAAATACCGAACAGAATCAGGATGCTGGTCTGCAAGGCATACGGCAGCACTTGTTGCGCCGTTTGCATCAACGGCTGGTGCAGCACCTCTTCAAGGTCGACAAACGCCCAGCCCTGGTACGGCATGATGCCTTTCATGTACCAGCCGGCAACGATGGTCTGACCCAGCATCAAGACCAGCAGGATGTAACGGCGGATCGAACCCACCGTACGCCAGCGGGCATGGGGTAATACACGCTCGTCGATTTTCGGCGCAGGCGGATTGCTGCGACCGGTCAGGCGCCGCCAGCCACGGACCAGAATGTTGGTGCGCCACGGCTCGGGCACCACCTTGGTGCGACGAATCGGCGGCGTGGCCTTGAGCATCACCCGGCCGCTGGCATCGAGGGCGAGCATTTCTGCTTCCTCAAGCTCCGCGGCCGACGTCAGGTTCAGACGCGTGCCCACCGAGGCCTGCGCGGCCTCAGTAGCATCGACATCGGCCTGCGTGGACAGACGCGCATGCAACTCGGCGAACGAGGTGCAACTCGCAAGGTCCGCGCGCTGCTCATCGCTCAGTGGCAGATGCGCCAGGTACTCGCTGAGCGAGGCTGGCTGGGGCTGAGCATTACTCATCGGCTGGCAACTGGTAGCTCCAGGTCTCGGTCAACACTTTTTCAGTCTTCACCGGTTCTGGAGTGGCTGCAGGCGCTTGGGCCGCTGGGGCCTTGGCGTCCTTGGCCGCGTGATCTTTCTTCTCGTGTGCCTTGGCCACAGGGGCTTGCTCGATGTCCTGAACCAGCGCTGCGCGCATCTCTGTGGACTTGCTCGGATCCTTGATTTTCATCCGCAGCGTCAAGCGCCAGCCCTTGGTTTCAGGGTTGTAACGCACGTTGTTCTCAACCAGTTCGGCGTTGTCACCGACACTGACCTGACTGCGTACCGGGGTGTTTTCTGGCAAGGCCTTGAGCGACGGGCCTTCGAAGTCCACCAGATACGCAACGCTGCCGTCTGGCTGACGGATCAGGTTCGATTGCTTGACGTCGCCGGTCGAGCGCAGGGTTTGTTTGACCCAGGCGCTGTCCGTTGGATGCAGGGCAGCTTCGTCCAGGGTCCAGTGCATGCGGTAAGCGAAATCAAACGGCTTGAGCGGCTCTGGCAGTGTTTCCGGGCTCCAGAACGCAACGATGTTGTCGTTGGTTTCATCGGCGGTCGGAATTTCTACCAGGTCAACGGAGCCTTTGCCCCAGTCACCCTGCGGTTCGATCCAGGCGCTTGGGCGCTTGTCATAGTTGTCGTCCAGGTCTTCGTAGTGGCTGAAGTCACGGCCACGTTGCAGCAAACCAAAGCCGCGCGGGTTTTCAACCGAGAAGTTGCTGACGGACAAGTGTTTCGGGTTGTTCAGCGGACGCCAGATCCACTCGCCGTTGCCGGCATGAATGGCCAGACCCGACGAGTCGTGCAACTCGCGACGGTAGTTCAGGACTTTGGACGGTTGGTTGGCACCGAACAGGAACATGCTGGTCAGCGGAGCGATGCCCAGCTTGCCAACCTTGTCACGCAGGAACATTTGCGCTTTGACGTCCACGACGGTGTCAACACCAGGGCGCAGGGTAAAGCGGTAAGCACCGGTAGCCCGTGGCGAGTCCAGCAAGGCGAAGATCACCAGGTGCTTGTCGTTAGGCTTGGGTTTTTCGATCCAGAACTCGGTGAAACGCGGGAACTCTTCACCCGACGGCAATGCAGTGTCGATCGCCATACCACGGGCCGACAGGCCGTAGATCTGGTCCTTGCCCACAACGCGGAAGTAACTCGCGCCGAGCATGGTCATGATTTCGTCCTGCTTATCCGCCTTGTTGATCGGATACAGCACGCGGAAACCCGCCCAACCGAGGTTCTCGGTAGCTTTTGGATCAAACTGAACATCACCGAAATCGAAACGACTGGCGTCGTACTTGATTTCTTCAACCGTGGTGGCCGTCACTTCGTTGATTTTCACCGGCGTGTCGAAATGCATGCCCTGGTGATAGAAGGACAATTTGAACGGGGTTTTATCGCCCGCCCACTGGGACTTGTCACGGTTGAATTGAATCTTCTGGTAGTCCGCGAACTTCATGTCGCGGAACTCTTTTGGCAAATTGCTGCGTGGCGCTTGGTATTTCTGTTCGGCGAGGGTTTTAGCCTCAGCCGCCACGTCATCCAGACTGAATGCCCACAGTTGACCCGCACCGAACAAGCAAAAGAGCGCAGAGCCCGTCACCAGTGCGTTGCGTAACCGCTTGGCAGACATTTTTGGTGCATTAAATGGACTAACAATCACGAGCAAACCTCGCCGAAAACAGATGATGAAACCAACGGCCAGCGATCTAAATGCCAGGTTGGCGAGCACTGTTCCGACCGTCAAAGGAATGAATGATTCCCCAGACGCATCGGATTAGTCTCTGTGTAGCGCAGGATTATCTAGTAGCCCGCGTGACAACGCATCTACTGTCAGCAAGTATTTCTCGCTAAAACCGCCTGTTTTCAGACGAAAACGCGGTTTTTAAGGGTTTTAGATTTGTAACAGAAATGTCACAGGGCCATCATTGACCAAATGCACCTGCATATCGGCCCCAAAACGACCTGATTCTACTGTCGGGTGAAGACGTCTGGCCTCACTCAGCAGATGATTGAACAACGCCTCGGCCAACGCAGGAGGGGCCGCCGTGGAGAAGCCGGGGCGCAGGCCACTTTTGGTGTCTGCCGCCAGGGTAAATTGCGATACCAGCAGCAAACCACCGCCAATGTCGACCAGCGAAAGGTTCATTTTGCCTTCGGCATCGCTGAACACCCGGTAGTTGAGGAGCTTGTGCAACAACTTGGCGGCGCTTGCCTCGGTATCACCGGGTTCGACGGCGACCAGCACCAGCAAACCCTGGTCGATTGAGCCGACTATCTCCCCCGCGACCTCAACCCGCGCCCCACTGACACGCTGCAACAACCCCCTCATGCTTCGTCCGGTTGCAAGTTGAGCAGGCTGCGGGCCATTTGCTCGGTGGCGCGTACCAATGCATCGGTAATCCCGGGTTCGGAAGCGACGTGTCCGGCTTCACGAATGATCTGCAGCTCACTGCCCGGCCAGGCCTGATGCAGCTCCCAGGCGTTATCCAGCGGGCAAATCATGTCGTAGCGACCATGCACGATGACCGCCGGCAGATGGGCAATCTTGTACATGTCACGCAGCAGCTGATTGGGCTCCAGGAACGCATTGTTCATAAAGTAGTGGCATTCGATGCGGGCAATGGACAGTGCCCGGTGCGGGTCACAGAAGCGCTCGACCACTTGCGGGTTTGGCCGCAAGGTAGCCGCACGGCCTTCCCAGGTCGACCAGGCCTTGGCCACGTGCATCTGGGCAATCTGGTCATTGCCTGTCAGGCGCTTATGAAAGGCACTCATCAGGTCATGACGCTCATCCGGCGGGATTGGCGCTATGTATTCCTGCCAGTAGTCCGGGAATATCCGGCTGGCACCTGCCTGATAGAACCATTCGATTTCTTGAGGACGAGCCAGAAAGATCCCGCGCAGAATCAGCCCGTGCACCTTGTCCGGATGGCTTTGCGCGTACGCCAGTGACAGGGTCGAGCCCCACGAGCCACCAAACAGCACCCACTTGTCGATGCCCAGGAACAGGCGGATCCGTTCCATGTCGGCAACCAGGTCCCAGGTCGTGTTGCTGTCCAGACTGGCGTGGGGGGTTGAACGCCCGCAACCGCGCTGATCAAAGGTAATGATGCGGTACAGGCCCGGATCGAAGTAGCAGCGGCTGTTGGCATCGCAGCCCGAACCCGGTCCACCGTGGACAAACACCACTGGCAGGCCGTCTGGCGAACCGCTCTCGTCAACGTAAAGCACATGCGGGCCATCGACTGCCAGTTCATGCCGGGCGTAGGGTTTGATCTGCGGGAACAAGGTCTGCATTACGCACTCCGGGAGGTCGGGATAATGTTGCCTCTGGCATCATAAACCCGATTGGGTGCAATGAGCATGCCCTTAAAAACACTGTGGTTGAATATCGGGCTGTTGCTTAAACCCTGTAGGAGCGGGCTTGCTCGCGATGGCATCGACGCAGCCTCACTGACAGACCGCGGCGCTGGCATCGCGAGCAAGCCCGCTCCCACACAACCCGACTCAGCCCTTGGAGTATCGCTGCTGGCCCCACTCGATAATCCGCGCCAGCAACTGCTTGAGCACCACCTGGGTCGGTGCCGCAAGGTCTTCGCGATAGTTGAACGGCTCGAACTCCTCCATATAAGTGCACTGGGCCAGTTCCAGCTGCACGGCATGGATGTTGTCCGCCGGACTGCCGTAGTGGCGAGTGATATGACCGCCCTTGAAGCGTCCGTTCAGGATGTGGCTGTAGGCCGGATGCTCGGCACAAATGGCTTCAAGGTCGCGGGCCAGGGTCGGATCGCAACTGGCGCCATTGAAAGTGCCCAGGTTGAAGTCCGGCAAGCGCCCGTCAAACAGGTGCGGTACGCAAGAACGGATGGAGTGCGCATCAAACAGCAGCGCATAGCCAAACTCGTCCTTGAGGCGCTTGAGTTCCTGCTCCAGGGTCAGGTGGTAAGGTTTCCAGATCTGCTCCAGATACGTTGCACGCTCTTCGGCAGAAGGCACCTGCCCTTCGCGAAACAATGGCACACCGTCGAACAGCGTGGCCGGGAACAGCCCAGTGGTCGCACCTACATACATCGGCGCATCATCCTGCGGGCGATTGAGGTCGATCACAAAGCGCGAATACTCCGCCGCCAGGGTGCTGGCACCCAGTTCGGCGGCAAATTCATAGAGCCGCGGGATATGCCAGTCGGTGTCCGGCAGGCTTTGCGCTTCGGGAATCAGCCCGGCCTTGACCGCAGGTGTCAGCTTCAAGCCTGCGTGGGGCATGCTGATCAGCAATGGCACACGGCCTTGTTTGAATGTCAGAACCTTGTCCACAAGCTTTTCTCCTAAAGCGTTACGTCAACGCCGCTGCGCACGACGCGTTTGTCCAGATCACCGCCCAGCCAGTAGGCCAGGTCTGCCGGACGATCAATGTTCCAGGCAACAAAGTCAGCCACTTTGCCGGGTTCAAGCGAACCGTGGGTCTCGCCCATGCCCAATGCCGTCGCGGCATGCTGGGTGACGCCAGCCAGGGCTTCTTCGGGGGTCATGCGGAACAAGGTGCAGGCCATGTTCAGCATCAGGCGCAACGACAAGCCAGGGGACGTACCGGGGTTGAGGTCGCTGGCGATGGCGATTTTCACTCCGTGCTTGCGCAGGGCGGCCATCGGCGGCAACTGGGTTTCACGCAAGAAGTAAAACGCACCGGGCAAGAGCACGGCCACGGTGCCGGAGGCGGCCATGGCAATGGCGTCTTCTTCGGTCATGAATTCCAGATGGTCCGCCGACAACGCCTGGTAGCGCGCCGCAAGGCTTGAGCCATGCAAGGAGGACAACTGCTCGGCATGCAATTTGACCGGTAAGCCCAATTGCTGCGCCACTTTGAATACCCGCTCAACCTGGGCGGGCGAAAACGCCAGGTATTCGCAGAACGCATCCACCGCGTCTATCAGCCCTTCGGCGGCCAACGCGGGCAGCATCTCGTTGCAGATATGCTCGATATAGTCGTCGGCACGGTCCTTGTACTCCGGCGGTAAGGCATGGGCCGCCAGGCAGGTGCTACGCACCGTGACCGGCAACGCTTCGCCCAGACGACGGATCACCCGCAAAATTTTGCGCTCGCTTTCAAGGCTCAGGCCGTAACCGGACTTGATCTCGACGCTGGTGACGCCATCGCGCAGCAAACACAGCAAACGCTGACGGGCACTGGCGAACAATTCATCTTCGCTGGCAGCTCGGGTCGCACGCACGGTGCTGGCAATACCGCCCCCGGCGGCGGCGATTTCTGCATAGCTCACGCCCTGCAAGCGCTGCTCGAATTCGCCGCTGCGATTACCGCCAAACACCGTGTGCGTATGGCAATCGATCAGCCCCGGCGTCACCCACGCCCCTTCCAGGCCGTGGGTTTGACCATACTCGCCCGTCGGCAACTGCTGACGCGGACCAATCCACTCAATGTAGCCATCACGGGTGACAATGGCGGCATCCTCGATGATCGAGTACGTGCCATTGGCCATGGTTGCGACATTGCAGTGTTGCCAAAGGGTTTTCATTGCGTCACTCCGTCAATGATCAAAAACTCAGGAAAGCTCGGGAGCCACTTCAATCGCCCGACCCGCTGCCGGCTTTACCCACAATAGATAAGCCACCACCAGGAATACAATCCAGACCGCGCCTACCATCAGTGCCGCCTGGGTCTCAGGGAAGTAACCCAGTACGCCGAAGATAAACACCATGAATGCGATAGCAGCCATTGGCGCATACGGCCAGAACGGTACCGGGAACTTGAGTTCGGCTACTTGCTCACGGGTCATGGAGCGGCGCATGGCCACTTGGGTCACCAGAATCATCAACCACACCCAGACCGTGGCGAAGGTGGCAATCGAGGCGATGACCAGGAAGATGTTTTCCGGGATCAGGTAGTTGAGCACCACACCGCCCAACAACGTAGCGCCCATTACCAGTACGGTCATCCACGGCACGCCATGGCGGGAGATTTTTGCAAAGCCTTTAGGCGCCTGCCCTTGCTGGGCCAGGCCGTACATCATGCGGCCCGCGCCGAAGATGTCGCTGTTGATGGCCGATACCGCCGCCGAAATCACCACGATATTCAGAATGGTGGCCGCCGAGCTGATGCCCAGGCTGTCAAAGATCTGCACAAACGGACTGCCCTGGCTGCCGATCTGGGTCCAAGGGTAGATCGCCATCAACACAAACAGGGTCAGCACATAGAACAGCAGAATGCGCAGCGGTACCGCGTTGATCGCTTTGGGAATCACACGCTGCGGATCTTTGGCTTCGCCGGCAGTGATGCCGATGATTTCAATACCGCCGAAGGCAAACATCACCACGGCAAACGAAGCAATCAAACCGCCCACGCCATTAGGCATGAAGCCGCCGAAGGACCACAGGTTGCTGATGCCGGTAGCCACGGCATCCGTGCTGCCAGACGTACCGATGCCAAACAGCATGATGCCGAAACCGGCCAGGATCATGGCCACGATCGCGGCAACTTTAAGCAGCGACAGCCAGAACTCCATTTCGCCAAAGACTTTGACGCTGCACAGGTTCAAGCCGCCGATCAGCAGCACGATGCCCAGCACCCAGATCCAGCGCGCGACTTCCGGGAACCAGAAGCCCATGTAAATGCCGAAGGCGGTGACATCGGCCAGACACACGATGATCATCTCGAAGGCATAGGTCCAGCCCAGGATAAAGCCGGACATGGGGCCCAGGTAGGTGCTGGCATATTGGCCAAACGAGCCGGATACCGGGTTATGCACGGCCATTTCGCCCAGTGCACGCATCACCATGAACACCGCGGCGCCACCAATCAGGTACGCCAGCAGCACAGCAGGCCCAGCCATTTGGATGGCAGCGGCTGAACCATAAAAAAGACCCGTTCCGATCGCTGAACCCAGCGCCATAAAACGGATGTGGCGAGCGGATAGCCCGCGTTTCAAACCTTGAGTCTGGTTTTGCATTTCGCGTCCTTGATTATTTTTGTCGGCGAAAACAGAGACGCAGAGGGTCGATAAGACCCTCTGCGTTTTTTGGGGTTACAGGCTTGGCAGAACGTGAGCAGGCAGCAGATCGTTCAGGCAACGGGTTGCCAGCAGTTGCATGGCAACTTCGATATCCGGTGCGAAGAAGCGGTCTTTCTCATAATGAGCGACCTTGCTGCGCAGGGTGGTGCGAGCGACTTCAAGCTTGGCCGAGGTTTTCAGGCCATCACGCAGATCCAGACCCTGGCACGCGGCCAGCCACTCGATCGCCAGTACGCCACGGACGTTTTCGGCCATTTCCCACAGACGCTTGCCAGCAGAAGGGGCCATCGATACGTGGTCTTCCTGGTTGGCCGAGGTCGGAATGCTGTCAACGCTGTGTGGGTGGGACAACGCCTTGTTCTCGCTGGCCAGGGCCGCAGCCGTTACCTGAGCGATCATGAAGCCGGAGTTCACGCCACCATTGGCCACCAGGAACGGCGGCAATTGCGACATGTGCTTGTCCATCATCAACGAGATGCGACGCTCGCTCAGCGAACCGATTTCTGCAATCGCCAGCGCCATGTTGTCAGCAGCCATTGCAACCGGCTCGGCATGGAAGTTGCCACCGGAGATCACGTCGCCCTGCTCGGCGAATACCAGCGGGTTATCCGACACTGCGTTGGCTTCAATGCCCAGCACTTCGGCGGCCTGGCGGAACTGGGTCAGGCAGGCACCCATCACTTGCGGCTGGCAACGCAGGGAGTACGGGTCTTGTACCTTGTCGCAGTTCTTGTGCGACTCGGACACTTCGCTGCTCGCGCCCAGCAGGCCACGGTAAATGGCAGCGGCGTCGATCTGACCGCGTTGACCGCGGGCAGCATGAATGCGTGGATCGAACGGCGAGCGCGAACCCAGAACGGCTTCAACGGTCAGGCCGCCACAGGCCATCGCGGCAGCAAACAGGTCTTCGCCTTCAAACAGACCGCGCAAGGCATAGGCCGTCGACACTTGAGTGCCGTTGAGCAGGGCCAGGCCTTCTTTGGCAGCCAGGGTCAGCGGCTCAAGACCGGCTTGTTTCAAGGCAGTGACGGCATCCAGCCACTCACCCTTGTAACGGGCCTTGCCTTCGCCCAGCAGCACCAGCGACATATGCGCCAACGGCGCCAGGTCGCCCGATGCGCCTACCGAACCTTTAAGTGGAATGTGCGGGTAAACCTCGGCATTGATCAGCGCGATCAACGCATCGATCACCACGCGACGAATCCCGGAGAAACCACGGCTCAGGCTGTTGACCTTGAGCACCATGATCAGGCGTACCAGATCATCGCTGATTGGCTCGCCGATACCGGCTGCGTGGGACAGCACCAAGGAGCGCTGGAGGTTTTCCAGGTCTTCGCTGGCAATTTTGGTCGAAGCCAACAAACCGAAACCGGTGTTGATGCCGTACGTGGTGCGGTTCTCGGCAAGGATCTGCTCAACGCACGCCACACTGGCATCGATCTGCGCCGACGCACTTTCGTCCAGGCTCAGGGTGACTGGCTGCTGATAGATGTCACGCAGTTGGGCAAGGCTCAGTTGGCCGGGGATCAGGTTTAACTCAAGCACGTTAATACTCCTTCACGCGTGTAACCGAAATTATAGAAATTGTTCGTAACCTTGTGGGAGCCGGGCTTGCCCGCGATTGCATCACCTCGTACTGCCTGAAGTACCGAGGCGTCTGCATCGCGAGCAAGCCCGCTCCCACAGGATTCGTGCCCGTGGGTCAGCCGTTGATCATCGGCAGGTTCAGGCCCTGCTCGTTTGCACAGTCGATGGCGATGTCGTAGCCCGCATCTGCGTGACGCATCACGCCGGTTGCCGGGTCGTTGTGCAGCACACGGGCGATACGCTCAGCCGCTTCGTCGGTACCGTCACACACGATCACCATCCCCGAATGCTGGGAGAAGCCCATGCCCACGCCACCGCCGTGGTGCAGCGAAACCCAGGTCGCGCCGCTCGCGGTGTTCAACAGGGCGTTGAGCAATGGCCAGTCGGACACGGCGTCAGATCCGTCCTTCATCGACTCGGTTTCACGGTTCGGGCTCGATACCGAACCGGAGTCCAGATGGTCGCGGCCGATCACGATCGGGGCTTTAAGCTCGCCGCTGCGCACCATTTCGTTGAACGCCAGGCCCAGCTTGGCGCGCTGGCCCAGACCAACCCAGCAGATACGAGCCGGCAGACCCTGGAAGCTGATGCGCTCGCGAGCCATGTCCAGCCAGTTGTGCAGGTGGGCGTCGTCAGCGATCAGTTCCTTGACCTTGGCGTCGGTTTTGTAGATGTCTTCGGCATCGCCCGACAGCG
>NZ_JCBCUZ010000042.1:0-27589 GCF_059862735.1 Pseudomonas sp. MF06569
GACAGGCCCAGCCCGGCCCCCCCTGCACGCTCACTGCCACCCACCTGCGAAAAGGGCTTGAACAGGCGAGTCAGTTGCTCCTCGCTGATCCCCACGCCGGTATCGGAAACCTGCCACTGCAATGACGCCTGGCCGTGCTCAATACCGACCACCTTGAGCCTGAAGACAACCCAGCCGGTCTCGGTGAACTTGATCGCGTTACTTAGCAGGTTGTCGATGATTTGCCGGATACGCACCGCGTCTGCGCACAAGAGTGGCGGCAAGGTCGCGTCGGCACAGGCGAATATTTTCAATCCCTTGTTGCTCGCAGCAGCCGAATAACTGCGCACGCAATCTTCGAATAAATCCAGAGGGCAGAATGTTTGAGCATCGACCGCCATTTGTCCGGACTCGATCTTGGACACGTCCAGCACATCGCTGATCAATTGAAACAAAACCGCTGATGAGCGCTGAATGGTGTGCAGGTATTCATGCTGGCGCTCACTCAGGGGCGTTAGTTCAAGGAGTTCAAGATTGCCAAGCACCCCATACAGAGGCGTGCGAATTTCATGGCTCATGGTGGCCAGGAACAGGGTTTTAGCCTTGCTGGCTTCGTCGGCCGAACGACGTGCCTGCTCCATCAGGTTGGCGTCATCCACATGCCGGGTGATGTCGTTGAAACCGCAGAGCACTACGTCTTTGCCTTTGTAACGGGTGAAGGCGAAACAGGCCTGAAGATGACGTCCCGAAACTTCGAGCTGTATCTCGCCCAACTCGTGTTCACCATAATCGCGCTTCAACAAGGCAATGAGTTCAGGTGTCCCCTGCCATTGCTGCGCCCGCTTATTTTCCAGTAATACGATCCCGGTACCGCGCTCAACCACACACAGGCCTACGGGTGCGTTATCAAGCATGACCCGGTTGAATTCTTCGCTTTCAGTCAGGGATTGGTTGGACCGCTGTGCGGGCTCGATAATTTGCATGCGATACCAGCGGTTGACGCGCCAGCCAATCAATACAAACAGCAGAAGCAGGCCAACAGCTCCCGCCAAAGGCCATTTGGCATAGCCAAAAAAATTCTGATAGCTGATTGCATACAACCCGATCCAGGGCGTAGCCCCACCCGAACTCAACTTGAAGCGCAGACCGTTGCGGGTAATGCTCAAGCCCAGCGGTAACTCCTCGACATCCTGAACCTCACCCAGCAACACATCACCCGCAGGCGAGATCAAAGTCAGGCGACTGTTGGTGGGGTGCATCAACAAACGCTCCAGATCACTGATGTCGCTGACATCCAGCAAGGCACTCAGAATGACGGAGTCATTGCCTTCAACCCCCGGCGGCATAAAGTGACGGGACAGGTTAAGACCGATAGCGCCCACAATGTACCTGCGCTTTTGAATCAGCCCCTGTGGGGCTCTTAACCAGATCAGCTCATCACCGCCGAGCTCATGGCTGTGCGCTACAAGCTCATCGTACAAACGCTTGGACACGTCGAAAAAGTTGTTTTTGAGGAGTATGGGGTACTGCCGGGTGCCATCAATTCCGGGCACCGCAATGGTGAATTGATCGCTGGGAGAAAACACAAATACCTGCGGTGCCACATAGTGTGAATCAGACCAGTAAGCCGTGAACAAATCGGTCAACTGCACACCAAACGAGTAAACACCCTGCATATCTTCATGGGTGTACCTGTCTCGCTGGCTCACCGTGAAGGGCAATGACTTGGCCGTGTCGCGGTTCTGGAACAAACGCTCATCCCCCTGACGGATGAGTGCCAGGTGCGAACTAGGCTGGTTGTCTATCAGCAGGTTTTCGTTGGACTGGCTGTAGCTCTGTGCGGCTATACGTAAAAAGGCTTCATGTTCATGAATGCTTTCCATCAGCCGTGCGAAATGAAAATCGGTCTTCTCGCCCTCTTCCTTCAACACCCGGTTCACAGCCCAATAACTCATGCTCACCAACAGCAGGGCAAGCCCGGTCAACAGGAGCAGCAGTTTGTTCAGTCGCAGTGAGCTCAGTGCCAATGCACCGAGGCGTGCCTTTTCTTGCTTCATGATTATTGCCGCTCTAGCAGGAACTTTGCGGGTCAAGGATACAGAGACAGCCAGAACAGGAATCGTCTGATGGGGTCCAGCCACTTCTAATTGCATCCTGTGTAACACCTGCTGCGGCAAGCCGTGAACAGGAGGGGGCAATAAAAAATGGATAACACACATCACACGTCTGGAGAGGTCATCTCACATGTTTCAAAAAATCGGTAAATACACTGCGCTTTGTGGTTCTTCGCTACTGATCGCCATTGCTGCCGCTACCGCGCAAGCCGCTGATGGCCAGGTTGAGTTCACTGGCACCATCAACGACAACGCTTGCACCATCAACAGCGAAAGCGTGAAAAAAGCCGTTGATATGGGTCAGGTTCGCATCGCCGACTTCCCGAACACCGTGGGCGCTGTCGCCACTGCTGGTGCCACACCGTTCTCGATCTCGCTGGAAAACTGCAGCGGTTCAACCCTGAAAAACGCTTCCATCAAGTTTAGCGGCCAGCAGTCCGGCACTGATGCAACCGTGCTGGGCATGACCGGTGAAAACCAGGTGAGCGGCGTCGGCATCCAGATCAACGATGCCCGTACAGGTAACAAGTTGCCATTGAACACTGCCAGCAACGATTACGTATTGCGTCCACAGTCCAACACGTTTGACTTCACCGCGTCCTATGTACGTCTGGTTGCCGACACCGAAGCGTCGGAAGACACCCCAGGTGTACGCGGTATCGGTACCGGTAAAGTCAACGCATTGGCCAGCTTCGACGTTACCTACAAGTAATTCATGTTTTTAACGAGAGAGCTCGCGGCTTATCGCGAGCTCTGGCGTTAACAAGAGGACACCTTCATGCGTTTAAAAGTTGCAGCCTTTTTGGCTCTGGCAGCGGGCTTCTGGCTGCCTCAGGTTCAGGCAGGCGTCAATGTGGGCTCCACGCGCGTTGTGTATCAAAGCAAGGAGAAGGAAGCCAACCTGGTACTTTCAAACTCGGGCGATGACGGCGTGCCCTATCTGGTTCAGTCGTGGGTCAGCCCATTCGACAATCGCGATGCAAGCGCGGACGAATTTATTGTCACCCCGCCCCTGTTTCGCCTGGACGCCAAGGGCCAGAACATTTTGCGGGTGATTGCCACCAATGCGCAGAACCTGCCCAGTGATAAAGAAAGTCTGTTTTTGCTCAATGTCAAAGCCATCCCGGCCAAGAGTGAAGAGCAGCGTAATCAAAACGTGCTGCAAATCGCACTCAAGACCACGATCAAATTGTTTTATCGCCCCGCAAACTTGAAAGGCACATTGCCCGAAGCGGTAGAGAAACTTCAGTGGGGTACGCAAGGTGGAAAACTGACGGTGCATAACCCGTCGGGTTTCAACGTTGTGGTCAGTGAGCTGTTGATCAACAACACCGCCAGCAAAGACATACCCGAAGTGATCAAGCCGGGCAGCACGGTGACCACCGGCACGGCCATCAAAAACAGCGACTCGCTGGTACTCAGCTACATCAACGAGTACGGCAGCACGGTCAAGGCAGCTCCCGTTACCCCGCACTGATGACTGAATAATCCGTCGACTGGAAGGACTCCCTCATGCTGCGACTGCGCATGTGCGCTTTCGCGCGCAGAATAAAGTGTTGGAGCATCGTCACCCTGGGCGCTGCAGGCCTGACATCGAACGTGGTCCATGCCGACTACAGCTTCGATTCTTCCTTTCTGGAAATTGGCGGCGGTAATGCTTCGACCGAAGTGGCCGAGCAAGTAAAAGCCATGAGCCAGGGGCAACTGCCTGGTATTTACCGGGTTGACCTGTCAGTGGACGACCGGCTTGTTGAGCAACGCGACCTGCATTTTATTCGCGAGACAGCGAGCCAGGTTTCGACTCCAAACGGCCTGTTCCCCTGCTTCAGTCTTCAAGGCCTGACAGATTTGGGTGTTGATCCGGCACGTCTGAAAAACGCCGACATCAGCACTGACAATTGCGTGTATTTCAACCGTGACCTTACCGGGGTCACCTATGACTACGACTTCAACAAGCAGCATCTGAATCTGCAAGTTCCCCAGGCCTATATCGGCAGCGTTCCTTTCGAGACACGCCGCAAAACCTGGAGCGACGGCGAGCAGGTGGCTTTTGCCAATTACAGTTTTTCCGGCAGTAACTACGAGAACCAGTTCGGTAGTCGTCAATCACAGTTCGGCAGTGTGCACAGCGGGTTCAATAGTGGCGCGTGGCGCTTTCGTAACTTCTCCACCTGGCAAAAAAACACCCAGATCGATGGTAACTGGAAGTCCGTAGACACGTATGTGCAGCGTGACCTGGGTAACCTGATGGCCATCGCCACGGTGGGTGAGAGCGCAACCGACAGTGATTTGTTTGACACTATTTCTTACCGGGGCGTGGGTATTGCCTCTGATCTGGACATGCTGCCCGACGACGCGCGCAACTTCGCACCCGTAGTGCGCGGAGTTGCCAATGGCCGCTCGCTGGTGACGTTGCGCCAGCGCGGTTACGTGATCAGTGAGCAATGGGTACCTTCAGGCCCGTTCGCCCTCAAAGACCTGTACTCGACCTCCGGCAACGGCGATATCGAAGTCACCATTGAGGGTCCCAATGGCGAGCGCCAGGTGTACATCCAGTCGTTCTCATCCGTGCCGTACATGCTGCGAGAAGGCCAGCAAAGCTACGCCGTGACCGCAGGCCAGTATCGCCCGGCCGATGGCGTGCAGAACTCGCCAAAGCCAGAGTTTGTCCAGGGCACCTATCGCCGCGGGCTGACCGAAGGCACCACACTGTTTGGCGGTAGCATCGTCAGCGAACAGTACAAATCGGCGCTGCTGGGTTTTGCCCACGACTTTGCGGGCTTTGGTGCCATTTCACTGGACGTGACCCATGCCATCAGCGACGACATGGGCACCGACGCCAAGACTTTGAGCGGGCAGTCCTATCGCTTTCGTTACTCCAAGTCCATTGACCTGACCGATACCAGTTTCAGCCTGATCGGCTACCGCTACTCCACCAGCGGTTATTACAGCTTTAACGAGGCGATCAACGCACGCTCCAACAACTCACTCGCGCCCTATGCGGATGAAATGCAGAACAGCAGTGCAACGTTTTCACCGTACTTGACCGGCCACATGAAAAGCAGCTTTACCGCCAACGTTTCGCAACAATTTGGCACCTATGGCGGCATGTACGCCAACCTGACCAAAACCGATTACTGGAACCGGGCCAAGAGCAATACGTCCGTTCAGTTGGGCTACAGCTTCAGTGTCGGCAGCGCCTCTTACAACCTGGGCCTGGCACAGAACAGCGGCACCGGTGATGACATTCGCAGCGTATCGCTGAGCGTCAGCCTGCCGTTGGGCAACCCGGGCAGCAGCAGCCGGATCGGTTTCAGCACCAACCAGGATTCGGGCGGTAATGCCAGCCGCAACGCCACCTTCAGCGGCTCGCAGCTCAAGGACGATGCCCTGTCTTACAACCTGGGCATCAACCAGCAAGTCAGTGATGACGATCATGTGCTCGGTGGTTCGGTGGCGGCCCGTTACAACGCGGCCAATGCCATCTGGCACGGTTCATACAACAAGGATCAAAACACACGCCAGACGGACTACGGCGTGGAAGGTGCGGTGGTGGCCATACGCAACACAGTGATGTTCACCCAGCCATTGGGCGAGACCAACATCATCGTTGCCACACCCGGTGCCGCCGATGTGGGCGTGCTGACCAAAAGCGGGATCAAGACCAACGGCAGCGGCTACACGATTATCCCTTCGGCCCAGCCGTACAGGAAAAACAAGGTATCGCTCAACACCGACTCGCTCTCGGACAACACCGATATCGCCAACCTAGTCCAGGAAGTCACCCCCAACCGTGGAGCCTTTGTGCTGGCCAATTTCGAGACCCACAACGGCCGTCGCCTGCTGGTCACCGTCAGTGCAAGCAATGGCAAGCCAGCACCTTTTGCCGCAGAAGCGCAGCTCTATGACCTCAACGGCACCTTGCTGAGCAGTGCGATGGTTGCCGACAAGGGCCGGGTATTCATGACCGGCGTACCCGACAAGGCGCGGCTGATGATCAACGTCAACGGCCAGCCGTGGTGCACCAAAGACCTGGATCTCAATACTTACAACCTGTCAGAGACAGGCATCGGACAACTGCACGTCAGTTGCGATGCAAAACCTGCAGACACCCCAAGGACTCCCGATGCGTGATTCAACCGTCAAATCATCTCGCCTGAGCCTTTTCAAAGGTAGCTTGTTGCTACTGTGCATGCTCCTCAGCCTGGTCAGCCAACAGGCCTTTGCGTTGATTGAAAACAATCTCGCGTGCACGGCTACCGGCACTACCGGCCTCATTCAGCTGGGTGACCTTGCCCCATCCACTAGCTACACCGCCAGCATGACAGCCAACTGCCGGGTCACCCGCTGGTACCCCTATGGCTCGTCATTGCAGCACAGCCAGTTCTATAACCAGGGCAGAGGCAGCAAGATCCAGGTGTTTCACACCAACTCCAGGTTGATGGTACCTGAGCAGTCCATCGGTACTGCGAGTGGTACCTGCATGCCCTCCAGCTGTGTTCAATTATTCGTAGGGAATACCTTTTCCTACAATGTGTTGCTTCTTGGAGTAGCGCCAACTACACCGGGCAACTACATGGTCAGCGTAACGCTGACAGACACCTCCATTCGAGGGTATGAAGCCTACGGCGACTACCTGCAGACGGTCATTCTCAGTTTCCGGGTCATTCAGCCCGCCTGCTCGATGGGCTCGGCAAAAACCCTCAACCTGCCCTTCGGCACACTCAGCAGCAACGACTTTGCCAGCTCCCAGCAAATCGCCAATGTCACGATGAACTGCACTCGCGGTACTCAGGCGACTGCCACGCTGGTGCCTACCCAGGCCGCCATCAGCGGCAGCCCGGGGGTCTCTGCCACCACCCTCGCAGGGCTGTCGATGGCGGCCACCTGGGCCGACAACAACACCGCAGTCACCTTCAACAGTCCCCGTACGCTGCCGCTCACAACCGGTACCAACACCATTCGCCTGGGCTTTCGGCCACGTCTGAACACCAGCGTTTCGCCAACCGGCAATTTCTCCAGTCAGTACACCCTCAACATCACCTACCTCTGATCAGGCGCAGGAACTCAACCATGAAAATATCCACGTCGATGACCGCTGCACTTTTTGCGGGCTTGCTCTGCACAGCCGCCAACGCCGCAACTGACACCGTGACCATCAACCTGAGCGGGACTCTGACGCGCCCGCCCTGCACCCTGACCAGCAACAAGACGCTGACCGCCAACTTCGGCAGCCTGCGTTATGACCAGGTTGCCGATGCCGGGCTGATAGATATCCCCCTCATCATGACCTGCCCGGCCAACTCGGTTCTGGCCGTCAGCATTCTGGCTGCCCGCACGATTCAGGGCTCAACCACACAAGCGGCAACGGGCAAAGCCAATCTGGGTTATTCACTGCTCTGGAACAGCGACAGCACGGCTGCCAACATTACCGGGGTCAAACGAAACCTGACCAACCAGAGCGGTACGGTCGACCTGAGCCTGAAAGCAAAATTGATTGCTCTGGGCGCGCTGACTGAGGGCGCATTCAGCACCTCAGCGGTCATCAGTATCGAGTACCTGTGAGGTGTCCATGCTCGCCAGAGTGAGCCTGTGGGTGGCACTGCTGTCTACTGCTGCGCTGCTGTACAGTTCGGCCAGCCGCGCACAGGATGGCGCCCTGATTGAAGTGCTCGGCACGCTGATAAAACCGCCCTGCACGGCTAATTTCCCGACGTCGCAGAATGTCGATATCCCCAAGACGAACCTGAATTCACTGAACTCGGACATCACCGACTGGACCGATGTGACCCTTGATTTCCAATGCATCAAGGGCAGTCAGGTGCACTTGCGCTTCAGTGCGGGCAATGGCTCTTTTGACAGCAACACGCTGCGCACTACGCTCGACAGGCTGGGCCTCAGAACACGCTTGAGCGACATGAGCAGTACGTTGAAAGTGGTGGATTTGAAGCTGGACGAACAACTGATATTTCCGGTTGAAGGCACCCGGCTCAAACTTCAGCTATCTGTACGCCCCGTAAAAGCCGGGCAAGAACTGCCAGCCATCGGTAGCTACAGCTCAACGCTGTTGATGGAAATGATCTATTTGTAACGCCGAACAATCAGGCGAACAGGTTGGCTTTGACACACAGGATCAGCAGCGCCTGATCGTTGTCGACATTAAGCTTGCGCATTGCCGAAATCTTCAGGGTACTGATGGTTTTAATGCTGCGATTCAAGCTCTGGGCAACCTCACCCACACTCACCCCCGTAGCGAACAGGCGCAAGACTTCAAACTCCTTGACCGTCAATTGGCTGAGCATTTGCGAAATACCCGCTTCATCCTCACTTGGAGCACCCTCAAGGGTGTCTTGCTGATAATGCCCATCACGGTAAAACGCATCCAGCGCGACCAGGATTTGCTCAAGCCCTGCACTCTTGGAAATAACCCCGCTGATGCCTAACCCATATAACCAGCTCAGAACCTGTGGATTGGAGATGACCGTCAGGATCAACACGCGCGGCTCGGGGAAATGTCGGCGCAGATACTCCACCAACCGGGTACCGTCACCGTACTGCTCGTCACCCGGCATGTTGTAGTCAGTAATGATGACGTCAGGGTTCAATTGCGAAATCTTGTCGATCAACTCTGAGGAGCTCATGGCCTCGCCCACGACCTTGAACCGCGAGTCACGCTCAATAATTTCGCGTACCCCCATCAATACGATCGGGTGATCGTCAGCCAGTAAGACTTTCATTTGCGGCATGGCGTGCATGACTCCAGGTCGGCAGCGACTACAGGTTCCACAGATCGGCCTTGATGCAGTAAGTGATCAAGGCATGGTCATTCTGTACCTCCAGCTTGCGCATCGCCGACACTTTCTGGGTGCTGACCGTTTTGACGCTGCGCTCGAGTTGCCGGGCAATGTCGCCCACACTGCTTCCTGCTACAACCAGGCGCAGTACCTCAACTTCGCGGGGCGACAGCGTAGAGAAACGCTCATCGATAACCTTGACGTTGCTCAATACGGACGTGGCAGGCACAGCAGGTGCGTTGTAGGTCCGATCATTGGCCAAGGCATTGAGTGCCTTGCCGATTTCTTCACGGATATGGCTTTTGGCAATCACCCCCGCCACCCCCATTTCCAGCAGGCGCGAAATAATCAGCTGGTTGCTCACCATCGTAAGCACCAGGATCTTCACAGCCGGAAATTGCTCACTGAGGTACTCGATCAGTTGAAGACCGTCGCCATAGATTTCATCACCCGGCATATTGAAATCGGTTATCACCAGGGCAGGTTGATGCAACGACAGCTGCTCGACCAATTGCGAAGAACTCAGCGCCTCGCCTGCCAGAATGAAACGTTCATCACGTTGAATTACTTCCCGAAGCCCCAGCAACACCACTGGATGATCATCGGCAATCACTACCTTCAACTCGCGCATTGCCTGGCTCCAAGTAGTAAGGGCACGCACAACTGTGCAGGAACTGGTGTGCTCCTGCAGAGGGCGGTGCCCATCAGTGATGACTCAAGCTATCCCCATGATGGCTTAGAGCTATCCTCGAGCAAAAGAGTTTCAAAGTCGGTGCACGATACGGCTGCGCAAATCAGAAAACCCTGCGCCTGGTCACACTCGATACTGCGCAGGAAGGCAAGCTCTGCCTGTGTCTCCACACCTTCTGCAACGACGGTCAGGCCCAGCTTTTGACTTAATTCCACGAGACTGCGCAGTGCCGAAGCCAGGTTTTCATTTTCAACACAGCCATGCACCAGCGAGCGGTCTATTTTGAGCTCACTGAAGGGTGTTGAAACCAGGTTGAGATAGGAGCTGAACCCCTTGCCGAAGTCATCCTGAGCCAAACCAAAGCCCATCATGCGCAAGCGACAGGCGCCAGCGTAGTAATTACTGAGTTCTTCAGTGGTTGAGCTTTCCATCAACTCAAAAACAATACTGCGCGGCTCTGCGCCATCCGCCACCACGTAATCGCGCAAGTTGTCGGCCAGGTCGTGGTTATCCAGCAAATGCGTTGGCAGGTTGATGGATACCGGGATATCCCAGCCTTGTTCGCGCCATTTCCTTTGCGCTACCAAGGTTTGCTCCAGCATCAGCCACAGCAGCCGCTCTTCCAACCTCTGGGCAATCAGGATGGAGAGAAAGTCTTTGGGCAATAACAGGCCAACGTCGGGGTGCGCCCAGCGCACCAGTGCTTCAGCACTGAGAATATTGCCGTTGCGCAGTGATTTTTTGGGCTGGAACCAGGCCTGGATCTGGCCATTGCCCATCGCCATTTCGATTTTTTGCGGATCGACCTCTATGGCCAGAGCGGGGTTCAGATCCCCATTGACCCGAAAAATTGCCATCCGCTCTTTCAAACGCATCACTGCATTGAATTCGACCGGCTTGGAGATCAATCCGACGACGCAAATCCCCAGGTTTTTCGCCGCCAGCCCCGCACTGATCAGCATTCGACGTGATGAGGCGCTCATCAGCGCAAGTGCCGGTCGTTTTTTCAACCCGGAAACTTTCTGGATCAATTGCACGCCATCCATGCCGGGCATCAGTAAATCGCTAAGCAACAAATCATAGTCATTGCGCGCCAGGCACTTCAACGCACCCTCGCCGTCCCAAACGGTATCAACTGCAAAGCCACCCACTTCATTGAAAACATTCAGCAGGTATTCATGCTGAAAGGGATGATCCTCAACGACCAGTACACGATAGGGTTTCACTGGACCCTCCTTTAGAAGTGTTGAAGACAGTTGTATAGGGCATGTAACGTAAAAGGCTTGATCAGGCAGTGATTCATCCCGGCGCTCAGGCAGCGCTCACTTTCATCACGCATGGCATTGGCTGTAGCGCCGATGATCGGCTGCGTCATATTCATCGCCCGCAGTCGGCTAGCCAGCTCATAACCATTCATTCTCGGCATGTTGACGTCAGTCAGTACCAGATCAAACTTGCCTTCCTGCCAGAGCTCCAGCGCCTGGATGCCATCGCTGGCCAAGCTCACGGTGCAACCCAGTTCTTCGAGCTGATCACGCAATATGAGCTGATTGATCACATTGTCTTCCGCGACGAGAATGTGTAAGTCGAGTTTGAGCTCGGCCTTGGCGGCGCCAGCCTCAAGCGGGCCCCCGACGTGCCTGCCCTGAGCCTTGGAAATGGCCCGATAAACGTCCTGCAGACTGTTGAGGTCCGCTTGCCAGCAAGGGTTATCTGAAGTGTGGACGGCTGCCAGATCGCTGGCGGCTATCACCAAAGGCCCTCTCCATGTGGGCTCCAGTGATTGCTGGGCAGAGCCTGGATGCAGCTCCAGCATGACCGAATCATCGGCGACAGCGCCCTGTTTGGGCGCCCCTAAATGCGCCCTTGCGCCCCAGCGGCGTAACCAGGCGCAGTAACACTCAGCCAGCTCACGCAAGGGCGAAACCACATACACCGTACTGGGCAACAGCCCGCCCGGGAGGCCCAAACGCGTAGCGTCCTTGACCTGTACCAAGGGTAAATGCAGGGTAAAACTGCTGCCCAGGCCCGGCTCGCTGACCAAACGCATGGTACCGTTCATCAAGTGCATGAGGCGCTTGCAGATGGACAGTCCCAAGCCTGTTCCGGCAACCACATTTTGTGCCGACTCCACCTGATAAAAAGGCTCGAACAGATGGGCCTGTTCTTCATGGGCGATGCCTTTACCCGTGTCCGAAACCTGCCAATGCAGCATCACGCGCTCATCATCGCGGCTGTCCATTCTGAGGCGCAGAACGATTTTTCCGTAGTCAGTGAATTTCAGCGCGTTGTTGAGCAAATTGTTCAAAATCTGACGAATGCGGGTGACATCGCCACTGAGCCATTCAGGCACAGTCGAGTCAATCAGGGCAAACAACTGCAGCCCCTTGGCCTGGGCCGCGCCACTGTAGCCTTGAACCACCTCCTCTATCAGCTCCATCGGGTTGAACGTGTTGAGTTCAAGCTGCAATTGGCCTGCTTCGATTCGTGACACATCCAGCACGTCGCAAATCAGCTGCAATAAATTACCGGATGAGCGCTCGATGGCTTTCAAGTAGTTGTTCTGCTGCTCGTTGAGGTCAGTACGCGCCAGCAACTCGAGCGTACCCAGAACGCCGTACAAGGGTGTACGGATTTCATGGCTCATGGTCGCCAGAAACAAGGTCTTGGCTTCATTTGCCCGATCCGCCAATTGCCGGGCACGCTCCAGGGTCACTTCAATCTGTTTGCGTGCGCTGATGTCGCTGAACGCACAAATCAGTACGTCCTGACCGTTGTAGCGCGTCGGGGCAAAAGCCAGGTATAGAAGACGACCATCCGCCATTTCAATTTCATCGCTATTGCGCGAGTCCTGCTGATCGAATGCGCGCGCAATCCAGCCATGACACAACTTGCCACGCTCGCTACTGCCCCCCAGCCACTGTTGCGACAATGAGTTCTCAAGCACCACAGTGCCGTCTGTGCGGCGAATAACACATAGCGCAACAGGCGCAACCTGCAACACGGCACGGCTGAAAGCCTCACTTTCAACCAGCGCCTGAATGCGGTTTTCGCCTGGGGTAATCAAGCGCCGATCAATACGCATGATCAGCAAGTGCAGCCCTAAACAGACCGCAATGAATAGCAGCACACACCCCAGCAAAGGCCAGCCCAATACGGGCAGCAAAGAGTGAATATCCACGGCATAGACAATTTGCCAGCCTGAATAGCCCAGTTTTTTTCTGATGGCCAAGCTGTCGGGAAACCAGCCAGAGCCAATAAAGCCAAAAGAATTTTGGGGTTCGAGGGTGTGCAATGAATCCACCAGGGTGGATTGTGCCGCATTGGTGAAAATGATCTGCCCCTGACTGCCCAGCAACATAAAGTCGCCTGCGCTTTCACTGCTCAATGCCTCGACCAGATCCGGCACCTCGACCTCAATGCCCAGCCAGCCCGAGGCTGTATTGCGGCTATCGAGCCGTGTGAACAAGTAAAAGGGCGAATCCAGCGCTTTATTGTCAGTCAGCCACAGATCTTCATCATTGGAATCCCCACGACCACCTTCATCTGCCAGCCGCTGCAAGACAACATTGGGCAGGGGGTCCTGACGGGGCGAAAGATCAAACAGACGCACCACTTGGGGCTCATCCGTTTGCGGCACATAGAGCAGATTGACTTTGCTTTCGTGCAAATAGTCCATCATCCGCCGGGTAAGCCAAAGACTCCAATGGCCGGTTTCACTGGCCAGACTGATGTTTATCTCTTCTTCGGGATCAACACTGACAAACGTTTTGTCTCCATTTTTATCAGGCACAGTCGCCAGCATCAGACTCTTGAGCAAGGTCTGACGGCTGACGAAAAAATCCTGGGCATTGAACACAGCCTCGTTCATAAAGCTGCGGCGCTGGGAAACCTCTTCATTAAAAACCGAACGCAGATAAACGAACGAACCTGCAAAGACCGCAACGATCAGGCCAACGGCAAATAAATGGAGAAGTTTCCGAGCGGCTTGGGGGGTCGATTTCATGCCGCAAGCCTGAGGCCGAGGCATGAAAAAAATAATCAGACAATTCCTGAAACCGCGCAAAACCTGTAGTCGCTGACGAGGAACGAAGGCTGCGATCAGCGACTACAAGGACAGCCGTTTTTTCTACAAAGCCCGCACAGCACTCAAGTCCATCCGCCCGTCCTTCAATGGCGGGCACCAGTAATAGCCGCCATTAAGCGGGCGGCTGTAGCGATACAGCCCGTCGATGATGCCGTCTTCCATACCGCTCATGCGACGCAGCTGAACTTCAAAGGCGTTCAGGGTGCGACCGAAGGCGACGAACATCAGGCCGGACTTGCCGTTTTCTGTCCACGGCATGGAGCGGCGCACGATAAAGGCTTCTGGCGAGAAGCTTTCTTGTGCCGTGCGTTTGACGTGGGCGGAGTCTGGAGCATCGTCCAGTTCCTCGTTGTCGCTCATGCGACGGCCCATGATGTTGTCCTGCTCCTCGGACGGCAGTGCGGCGAAGCCGTTCAGGTCATGCTGCCACTGCTGGATGGCAACAAAGCTGCCTCCGTCCAGCCCTGCGCCAGCGTTCGCAACGATAGCGGCGTCGACAGCCGCTTCATCCACCGGATTTTCTGTGCCGTCTTCGTAGCCGGTCAGGTCACGGTCGGAGCCGTAACGGAAGCCTTCGGTCACTTGCAGCAGGTTGAAGGCAGGCGCCAGCGCCGCTTCGATGGCCTGGCTGCGATGCAGCAACTCACCACGGTCATCGCCCAGCAACCACAACCACAGGGCGTGTTGGGTCGACGGGTTTTCAACCATGGCGTTGAGTGCCGGAAACACGCGAAGCCCAGGGACTTTCGCGCCAAGTGCCAATACCAGCGGCGAGCCCAGACCCGCCACGACGCTTTTGCCGTCCACCCACGCAGACAAAACGTCCAGTGCAGCCGGCAATGCTTCTACTGACTTGAGGGCGAAAAACATATAGCGCGCCTGTGAAGGCACCGGTTTGGCAAGAATGCCTGGCTGGTAAAAGCTCATAGAAACTCCTTTTGGAAAGGAAAGAGTTTACCCCTCACCGGCATCTTTTCGGACAGCAGCGGTTATTTTTATCTCACAGATGACGCTTGGCTCAAAACCCATCGAAAAATCAGCGGATTGAATGACTGTGCCTCGCAAGTCGCTCATGCTGGCGGTATCACAATCATAAGAAACCGAGGTACTTCCCATGGCCGCCGAGATTGCAGACAGCCGTTCTGCCCGCTTTGCCCTTCGCTGCTCGAACTTTGCCGAGCGCTGGTTCCCCGACTCGTGGGTGTTCGCCGCAGTTGCGGTGATCACAGTGGCACTGGCCACCTTGTTTATGGGCGCCAAGCCCACCGATGCCGCGATGGCCTTTGGTGACGGATTCTGGAGCCTGATCCCGTTCACCATGCAAATGGCCTTCGTGGTCATTGGCGGCTATGTCGTGGCCAGCTCGCCCCCCGCCGTCAAGCTCATCGACAAACTGGCACAAGTGCCAAAAAACGGGCGTCAGGCCGTGTGCTGGGTGGCGCTGATTTCGATGGTCGCCTCGTTGCTCAACTGGGGACTGTCGCTGGTGTTTGGCGGCTTGCTGGTGCGGGCGCTGGCACGTCGCACCAACCTGCGCATGGACTATCGCGCCGCCGGGGCTGCGGCCTATTTGGGGCTGGGTGCGGTGTGGGCACTGGGCTTGTCGTCTTCGGCCGCTCAGTTACAGGCCAACCCGGCCAGCCTGCCGCCGTCGATTCTTGCAATCACGGGGGTTATCCCCTTCACGGAGACGATCTTTCTTTGGCAATCAGGCGTGTTGCTGGCAGCCCTGGTCGTGGTGTCGCTCATCGTGGCCTACGCGACCGCGCCTGGCCCTGAGTCTGCCCGTGACGCTGCGGCCTGCGGCATTGACCCAAGCTTCAGCTCGCCAAAGTTGCCCCCGCGCACACGACCCGGCGAGTGGCTGGAGTACAGCCCGTTGTTGACCATTTTGCTGGTACTGCTGGCAGCGGGCTGGTTGTTCCATGAGTTTTCGACCAAACCTGCGATCAGCGCCATCTCCGGACTCAACACCTACAACTTTCTGTTTTTGATGCTCGGGGCTTTGCTGCACTGGCGGCCGCGCAGTTTTCTGAATGCCGTGACCAGCGCCGTGCCGACCACCACCGGGGTGATGATTCAGTTCCCGCTGTACGGTTCGATTGCGGCGCTGATGACGGTGGTCAAGGGAACTGACGGGCAAACCCTGGCCCATCACATCTCGACATTTTTTGTGCAGATCGCATCCCATGACACCTATGCGCTCTTGATGGGTGTCTATTCGGCGATTTTGGGGTTTTTCATTCCGTCGGGGGGCGGCAAGTGGATTATCGAAGCGCCCTATGTGATGCAAGTGGCCAATGACCTGGGGTACCACCTGGGTTGGGCTGTTCAGATTTACAACGCAGCCGAAGCGCTGCCCAACTTGATCAACCCGTTCTACATGCTGCCGCTGCTGGGCGTGCTGGGCCTGAAAGCGCGAGACTTGATCGGCTTTTCGTTTGTGCAGTTACTGGTGCACACACCCCTGGTGCTGTTTTTGCTGTGGGCGCTGGGGACGACCCTGACGTACACGCCGCCAGTGATGCCTTAACCAAATGTGGGAGCGGGCTCGCTCGCGATTCAGCGGCGCGGTCATGCAGGAAAACCGCGTCGATACCATCGCGAGCAAGCCCGCTCCCACAGGTCAGGCATGCAACCTCAGATCGAACCCAGTGGACGCAGACGATACTGCGGCGGCAACTGGTCAAGACCGCTGATCGTGGTGTTCAGGCTTTTCCAGCGACCGTCCTTGATCCCGTAAATGCACCCGTGAACCGACAGCTTCTGCCCGCGATGCCAGGCATTTTGCACAATGTTGGTGTGACCGACGTTGGCCACTTGCTGGATCACGTTCAGCTCGCACAAACGGTCTACCCGCTCTTCCTCGGTCGGCAACAGCGCCAGCACTTCGCGGTTTTCGTAATACAGGTCGCGAATGGAACGCAGCCAACCATCGATCAGGCCCAGTTGCTGGTCCTTCATGGATGCGCGTACGCCGCCACAGCCATAGTGGCCGGTCACCAGAATATGTTTGACCTTCAACACATCGACCGCGTACTGGATCACCGACAGACAGTTCAAGTCAGTGTGCAGCACGACATTGGCCACGTTACGGTGCACAAAGAGATCGCCGGGCAACATGCCGACAATTTCGTTGGCCGGTACACGGGCATCCGAACAACCAATCCACAGGTACTCAGGCGTTTGCTGGCGAGCCAGCTTGGCGAAGAAGTCAGGATCTTCCTGCTTGATCGCATCGGCCCAGCGCTCGTTGTTATCAATCAGATCTTGTAGTTCGTTCATGCTGTGAAGCCTCAAGAGTTGATGCGCTGCTTTGACAACCGACCTGCGGTCGAGGTCACGTCGTTCATCAATGTCATTCCGGCGGTCGGTCGGGTGGAATCTTCAACAATGGCTACAGTCATCGTATTAAGGCCCCATACGATGAGGAATTACCATGACTGATTCACGCCGCCCTTACGGGGCACCGCAACCCGCGCCCATAGACGATATAGAAGACGCCATGGGCTCCGTCGAGCCACTGAACTTTGATGACGACGACACGTACGAGCCCATCAGTGACCTGTTTATCAACGATGAAAAAGTCAAGCACAGGGCGGTGCTGGATGATGAGCTGGACTTGGGCCTCAATGACGACGACCTGGAGCAGGAGATGCTCATCCGCGAAGACGGTGCCCGCGATGCCAAGGAAGCCGCCCAGAGCCCGAACGGCGCTGCTGACTGGGATTTGAGCCTGGTCGACGAGGACGAAATAGGCGCCGGAAAAGGGCTGGATGAGGCAGAACTGGCGGAAATTGACCCGGTAGGACGCAAGCCTTGAAACGTAAACCCTGTGGGAGCGGGCTTGCTCGCGATCGGATCAACACGGTTTGCCTGATAAACCGCAGCGCCAGCATCGCGAGCAAGCCCGCTCACACCTAACGACTTTTCGCCGTCAGTCGACCAGGGTGCAGGCCATCACCACCGCATCTTCACGACCACCTACCGCAGGGTAGTAGTCGCGGCGGCGGCCGATTTCGTTGAAGCCATAGCGCTCATACAACTTGAACGCGGCCGTGTTGCTGTCGCGCAGTTCGAGGAAACATTCACGGGCTTCGTGCTGGTAGGCAATGGACATTAGGTGCTCAAGCAGCTTGAGTCCCAGGCCTCGACCCTGGCTTTCGGGCTTGACGGTGATGTTCAGCAAATGAGCTTCGTCGAGGATGATCTGCACCACGCCATGCCCCACTTGCTGCTCACCTTCAAACATCAGCCAGATGTGGTACTTGCCCAGACCGTCGAGAAAAATACCTCGGGTCCAGGGATGGCTGAAGGCGGCGTATTCAATTTTCAATACGGCATCAAGGTCCGCCTCGGTCATCGGGCGGAACGTTACGGCATCACTCATCGTTTTGTTTCCAGCGCGCCATCAGCTGGCGCATGGCTTGCCACACATCCGCTTTGCGTTGTGGCTCATCCATTAAAAGTTCAAGACCCGGCAACGCCCATGCGCAGCCCAGCCCTTCGATGTGGAGTTCGCGGTTGAACACTTGTGCATCGGTCTCACCGGCAAACCGCACGGCCGGCAGCCCCACCAGCCACAAGCAGGCGCACTCGGCCTCTTCGAGGCGGGCCATGACAAAGCCCTGCACGAATTCGCGTGCAGCCTCAGGCCCCTGATCGACATTGCCACGGCGCAGCAACGGCCAGCGCACCGGCTCACCAATGATCTGCGGACTATCGGGCAGCCCCGCCGCGCGCAGCATGTCCTTCAACAATAAATAGGCCGGATCACGACTCTGGAATGCACTGCCTGTGGGTAACTCCACCAGCACCAGGCATCGCCCGGCACGCAGCAACTGCAAGGCAAAGCGTGGCGGTGGCAGTTGCACGACCTTGGCCGGCACAGGCGCCGATTCAGCCTCAACCACGGGTTTGCTGACAGGCCGGCTGACCGAAGGCCGGGGCACTTCGATTTTTGGACGCTGCGCAGGCTTGCCCGGCGCGACCGCAGCCTTGACCACAGGCCGCGTGATGACAGGCTCGGCCGGTGGTTCGGGAAGTACCAGCAGCTCTGGCCGCGAAGGGGCGGCAAACGGCAGTTCAGTGCGCGGCAACCAGCTGACCACTTGCATGGCAGTCAAAAAAGCGCGGCGGCGGGACTCGTTCAACAAAGGTCGGCCATCTGTGGATAACTAAAGAGGGGGGATTCTACCGCCCTTCTGCCCTTCCCGCCTGCAGTTGATCCGCCAAGTGATGACTCGACCGCACGTTGCAGTACAATCGCGGCCTTTACTTGCCAATTGACTGGCCCTCCCATGATCGAACCCAAGCGCGTTTTACGTGCCCTCGCCGAGCACTGGGCACTCCTTGAGCCTTTGTGTGAACACTTCGACCAAGGCACCTTGAGCCTCAACGAACTGCGCCTGCAACTGGCCGCTCATCAGGTGGACAGCACACCACAAGACATCACCACCGTGCTCGACAGCTGGATCCGTCTGGACATACTGGTGCCAGTCGCAAAAAGTCCGAACCGCTTCGAGCTCAACGCGCAAATCCACGATTTTCTGGCGTATCTGAGGCACGAACATCGCCTTGGCCTGTGCCTGGAAATCGAAGCTTACCTGCGCCATCTGGAGCGTTTGGCCGGATATATCCAGGATGCGTTCGACATCCGTGACGGCCATGATCTGGCACGTCAGCTGCGCCTGCTCGACATGCGTGTACGTGATGTACTGAAGAAACTGGCGAACGATGAGCAAGCGTTGGTCGCCGTAGCCGAGCGGGCCAAGACCAGCGACCGGCAGATCCCCCTGCGCCAGCGCTACGCCGAGGTACTGGCGACATGGGATGAGTATGTCGAACCCATGATTCAACTGGTCAACGCCGACGGCGCTTTTGAGCAAGGCGTACGCAAGGTTGAAATCGTGCTGCTGCGCATGCTCAGCGAGCAGCAACGACTCGGCCACCTGGTGGACGACGACATGCTGTTGCGCACCCATGCGCGCATCCTCGAAATGCAGACCAGCGCCCAGATGACCCTGCGCCATGCCCGTGAACTGCTACTGCCGCTGCGTGAAGAAGCCCGCCGGCATAACGCCGTAACCCGCGGTGCAGCGCTGGCGCTGGCAGCCATCCGGCGCAAGGGACTGGACGCGGTGCCTCAAGCCTCGATGCCGATGTTCACTCGCCCGCAAAGCACCTTCTTGGGCAGCGCCAGTCAGGTCGAGGCTTATGTCTATGCCCTGGCCCGCTTCGAGCCCAAACCCGCGAAATTCCCCAAGGCCCATAAAGTCCACCGGGGCGAAACACCCAAGGCCCCGCGCACGGTCAAGGAAATGCTCGACCGCTGCAGCGACGCGCTGCCGATGCCGGACTTGATGAACTGGCTGCTGGCACAAGAGCCGGACGGCGACACCGACGAATTGCTGTACTGGTTCTCCCGCCTGTCCCGTGAAAAACGCTTCGTGCGCGAACGCCTTGAGCGTCGCGATTACCACACCCACGAACATCGGGTCAGCCTGCGCTCATTCGCTTTGCTTTCTCACAGCGAAGATGCGACCCAGACCTCTGCGAGCCCCCTGCATGCATCTTGATCTTTCTGAACTGTCCCAGCTGGCACCGATTTTTCGTGAGCTGTTCAAGGGCTATCACGTCAGTCGCCGGGATCCTGAACTGTACGCGCAACTGTCGAACTTCCAGGATCAATACCGCACGCTGTTCAAAGCGCTGGGCTTTGAACTGGTGTGTGACACCCGCGGCTTCTATTACTTCGTACCCGAGACCGCCACTGCCCAGGTGAACAAGACCGCACAGCGTCTGGCGCTGTTCACCTTCATCATCGTCGAGCATCTGGCCGATCAGGGCCGCGACCCGATTGCCGTACTCGACGGAGGCAGCCTGGGCCGCGACGAGTTGCCCGCCTTGCTTGAAAAGTACCGCGACCTGTTTGTACAGGCCGAAGTCACCACCCATGAAGAGCTGGAAGAAAAGATCATGCGCCGCATGACCCAGCTCGGCTTTGCCAGTGAAGAACCCGGCATCTACCGCTTTCTGCCACCGATGCACCGGTTTCTGGATGTGTGCCTGTCGGTGCAGCAAGACCGTGATCTGGCAGCCAGCCTGCACAGCATCTTGCCTTTGCCGACACCGGTTCTGGTCGATGACGACATTGACGACGAAGCGGCTCTGGCCCGCGCCATCGCGGATGAACAACAGGAGATGGACGCATGAGCCAGGAACGCTACGGCATACGCCGCTTTGCCTTGCTGAACACCGCCGGATACAGCCTGGGCCTGTTCCCGCTGGAACATCCGCTGTCGGTATACGGGGCGAACAACCTCGGTAAATCCGCATCGATCAACGCTTTGCAGTTCCCGATTCTGGCGCGCATGTCAGACATGAGCTTCGGTAAATACAGCCTGGAGCAATCGCGGCGCTTCTACTTTGCCTCTGATACCAGCTACATCCTGGTCGAAGTCTCACTGCCCCACGGTCCCCATGTGATTGGTGTGGTGGGACGCGGGCCCGGCGGTGGCTTCGGGCACCAGTTTTTCGCCTATGCGGGCAAGCTGGACCTGGCTCACTACCAAAAAGACGACACCTGCCTGCGCCAGAAAGAACTGTTCAATAACCTTGAGCGCAATGGCCTCAAAGCCTACGAACTCAAGCCTGATGAACTACGTCGTTTGCTGGTGGGTGGGCATACCTCTATTCCGCTGGATCTGACATTGATCCCCCTGCGCTCCACAAGTGAACAGAGCCTCAAAACGTTCCGCGCACTGTTTATCAACCTGCTGCACATGCGCGAAATCACCGCTGCCAAGCTCAAGCAGCTGTTTCTCGATGCGTTTGAACACAGTCTGCGCTCGGGCAGCGTTGACTACATCGCGGCGTGTGAAGAAGCTTTCCGCGATGTGCGACGCATGGAGCAGGACTACAACGCACTGGTCGGCGCCGGGCCCTTGGTTGAGTCACTGGCTGCCGGCGTTCGTCAGCGCGACCTGTTGCGCGGCAAGCTGCATCGCCTGTCGCCGCTGCTGGACTCGTTGCTCGGCACCTGGCAGGACTACGCCGGGGCTCGCAAGGAGGAGCTGCTGATTCAGTCCGAGCACTACCGCAACGAGCAGGACGCCTTGCAAAACGATCAGCGCAGCAGCACCCAGGAGCTGATGCGCCTGGAGAGGGAAATCGCCGGCACTCAACGCTGGCTGGGCGAGTTGTCGGTGCTCAAGCACCGCTTTGCCCTGGTTGACGACGTGAAGGTACTGGAACAGCAACTGCTGAGTGCCAAGGACGCCCATGACGAACTGGCAGGCGCGCTGGCGCAATCACGTCAGTTCAGTGCCGAGGATCTGGACGAGCGTCTGCGCGACCTGGAAAAACGCCTCAAGTCCGTCAAACAACAACTCGATCACGCCGATAACAACAGTTATGCCCGCCTGCGCGAAGAATTTTCGCAGCAGGATGTGGAGCGCCTGATGCGCCTGTTCAACAGCGCCCTGTTCAGCTTGCCGTTGGGCGAGCACGGGATTGCGCTGGATGACAGCGATGCCTGGGTCAAGTCGCTGGAATTGATTCTCGACGGCTTCAAGGGCGAGCGCTTTGAGGCCCCGGGCCTGTCCATCGACCTCAGCCACATTGAGCCTCCTGCCCTGCAGGCTCTGGCTGACCGGGCGGCATTGCGCGAGCAGAGAGAGCGTCTGGAAAAAGAACTCAAGCAACTGAAAACCCAGCAAGCCGTCACTTCGGATCGCGCCGCGAGCAAAACCGAAGCCGAGTCGTTGTATCAGCAAGTGCTGGATGCGCAGAAGGCCCTTGAAGACTTCCGCCGTAGTCAGACACTGGGTGCCGAGGAAGGCGAAAAGCTTGAGCAACTGGCCCAGGCCGAAGCCGCGCAAGACGAGCTGAAGCGCTCCAGCGATGCCTTTACCGAGCGCGTGCAGCAATTGTCTGCCAAGTTGCAGTTGGTCGGGCGCCAGATCGGTGACATGGAAGCCAAGCAGCGAACCCTGGATGACAGCTTGCGTCGACGCCAATTACTGCCCGCTGACTTGCCCTTCGGTACGCCGTTTATGGACCCGGTCGATGACTCGATGGACAACCTGCTGCCATTGCTCAACGACTATCAGGACAGCTGGCAGGGCTTGTTGCGCTGCGATGGCCAGATCGAAGCCCTGTATGCGCAGGTGCGCCTCAAAGGCGTGGCCAAGTTCGACAGCGAAGACGATATGGAGCGGCGCCTGCAGTTGTTGATCAACGCTTACGCACACCGCACCGAAGAAGCGTTGACCCTGGGCAAGGCGCGCCGGGCGGCAGTGACTGACATCGCCCGTACACTGCGTAACATCCGCAGCGACTACGACAGCCTTGAGCATCAACTGGCGCTGTTCAACCGCGAGATCAACAAGCGCCAGGTGTCCAACCTCAAGAGCTTCCGCATTGTGCTGGCCCCCAACAAGGAGGCGCTCAAGCATATCGATCAGATTATCCACAGCGCCGGTCAGTACGAAGAAGGCGAAACCCTGTCTGTGTTCGACCTCAGCCAGAGTGCCGAGCAGGACAACAAGAACGAAGAGGCCAAGGAATATCTGGCGCGACTGGTAGCAGCCAACCACAACCAGTTGGGGCTCAAGGACTTGTTTGAGCTGGCGTTCGAGATCACCAAGGTCAATGGCCAGCCGGTGATCCATACTGATATCGACGGGGCGGCATCCAACGGTACGACCATGACGATCAAGGCGCTGACCAACATGTATTTGTTGCTGCACTTGATGGATCGCGATCAAGCGGGCCGTATCCGCTTGCCGTACTACCTGGACGAAGCCGCGGACATTGACGAGAAAAACCAGACTGCCTTGTTGGAAACCAGCTTGCAGCTGGGCTTCGTGCCAATTCTGGCCAGCGTGAAACCCCAGGTCTGCGCCCATGTGGCAATTGACCTTGAAGGCGGTAGCGGGCCTAACGGGATTTACATCGATGAAGACGACTGGAAGTACATTCGTCGCCATGATGAGGTCAAGCCTGATGCGGTGGCCGCTGTGCAAGAGCCTGAACTGGATGAAGTCTGAGGCTCAATTCTGGACATAAAAAAACCGCGATCACTGATCGCGGTTTTTTTTGGTGCTTATTTGCCTAGCTGGATCTTCGGCGCCCATTGCAGCCACTCGTCTTCGAACTTGTCGAAGAGCGGGAAGGTTTGCTCGGGGCGGGCCTGATTACCCATCTTGTCATCACCCGGGGTAGCGAAGGCAATCCCACCCTGGACCAGGGTTTCCAGGGACTCGGTACGAATCGTTGCCCCTTTGAACAGGCCGAAGTCGACTCCGAAACCGCTGGTATTCCAGAAGCGGCTACCGGTGCGTACCAACGGCGCGTAACGGGGCTCGATCAGGATGTGTACCAGCACGCGATCGGCGGTGCTACCCAGCTCATAGCCCGTCACCTTGCCCACGGTGACTTCGCGGTAGGTAACAGGCACGCCCTCTTTGAGCGAGCCACGGCGGGCAGCGCTCAAAACAAGGCTCAACCCGGCCTGGGGAACGGCAGCATCCGGTGCCTGCTCCAGCGCTACAAAGCTGGTCTGGCGGCCCAGTTGCTTGATTGCGGGCTGCACTTCCAGGTACTGACCTGTCACCAGGGTTTCGAGGTTCGCCGTTTTCATCAGCCCCAGTTCTGGCTTGACCACCCAGAACTGGCTGCCGACCCGCGCAATGCGCTCCGGGACTTCGGTAATGCGCGCCTTAAGCATGACCGATTGCAAATCCTGGCTCAGGTCGACGCTTTCGATCTTGCCCACATCCAGCCCCTTGAAACGAATAGGCGTGCCCTCTCGCAGCCCATCGGCACGAGCCACCTTGATCGTAACGGCTACACCCTGCTGCATCGCGGCATCACGGTCAGTAAACAGGCGGAAGCGCGGGATCCGCTTTTGCAGCGGCGCGGTGGCCTCTGGGGTTTCAAAAGCAATCCCGCCGGCCATCAGGCTTTGCAGGGATTCACTCTTGACCTGAATCCCGCCGGTCAGGCCGCCGGTGAGCGTGATACCGCTGGCATTCCAGAAGCGGGTCGAGGCGTTGACCAGGTTTTCGTATTCCTTCTCGATATGTACCCCAATGACGAGCTGCTTTTTCGTGCGAGAGAACTGATAGCTCTGCACTGAACCGACTTTGACCTGCTTGTAGAGAATCGGGCTGCCAACATCCAGCGAACCCAGGTTCTCGGTAAAGAGCACCATGTGCAGGCCCGGCGAACGCAGGTCCAGCGGTGGCGCTTTTGGCCGTGCGACAAATTCACGCTCGGGGGTGCTGCCCTTGTCACCCGGACGAATGGCGATGTAGTTACCCTTTACCAAGGCCTCCAGCCCGGTGATACCGGCCAGGGAGATCGACGGCTTGACCACCCAGAACTGAGTCCCTTGCACCAGATAGTCTTCGGCCAACGGGTCGAGGGTCAGCTCGGCGCTAGCGCTGGTCAGGTCCGGATCGACCTTGAGGCCCTTGAGGCTGCCGACCTGTATGCCTTTGTACATGACCGGTGTGCGACCCGCCTGCAGGCCCTCGAAGTCGCTGAGCTTAACTTTGACCTTGATCCCGGCCTGTGCGGCATCGAAGTCCTCATAGAGCCTGAACGGCAGGTTCGAGTCGGTAGGCGGGCTGTCTTTGCGGTTTTCAGGAGTTGCGAACGCAATACCACCCGCGACGATGCTGGCAAGGGATTCACTGCGCAGCTTCACACCTGACAGGTTGGCGTCGATGCTGATGCCACTGGCATTCCAGAAACGCGTGTGTTTGCGCACCAGATTGGCGTAGGTAGGCTCGATAAAGACTTTGATCTCGACCGTACTCTGGTCTTCCGAGAGCACGTAGCTTTTGATCTGGCCGACCTGGATTTGCTTATAGAAAACCGGGCTGCCACGGTTCAGCGAGCCGAGACGGTCAGCCTTGAGGGTCAGGTGAAGGCCGGGCATGGCATCTGACAGGGGCGGTTCTTGCGACAGTGCCTTGAACTTGCGCGCAGGTTCTCCATCGGAAGGACTCACGGCAATGTAGTTACCCGAGACCAGGGTTTCGAGCCCCGTGATACCGGCCAATGACACGCTGGGCTTGACCAGCCAGAAGCGGGTATTGGTCTTCAGGTATTGCTCGACGTCCTTATCCATCTCGACCGTGGCAATTACACCCTTGTTCGGACCGTCTTCATCCAGGGCCAGGGTCTTGACCTTGCCCACAGGCATGCCTTTGTAGACCACTTCGGTCTTGTTGGCGACGATGCCTTCGCCACTTTCAAAGCGCACTTGAATATCGATGCCGGTTTGGCTGTAGGCACGCCACCCCAGCCAGCCACCAATGATCAGGGCAATAAGCGGGAGGATCCAGATCGCCGACCAGTTCGAAGCCGGGCGGGTTTTAGCGGTAGGCAAGTCACTCATGGTCGTCGTCCGACTCCGTATTGTCCCAAATCAGTCGGGGATCAAAAGTTACAGCTGCAAGCATCGTCAGCACCACCACACTGGCAAAAGCCACCGCGCCCAGATTGGCCTCGATGCTGGCTATGCGTCCAAAGTTCACCACGGCCACCAAAATGGCGATGACGAAAATATCCAACATTGACCAACGGCCAATGAACTCAATAAAGCGATACATGATGATACGTTGCCGCGCAGACAACGGTTGATGGCGCTGCACGGAAAACAACAGCAAGGCAATGCCGACCAGCTTGAAAGTGGGCACCAGGATACTTGCCACAAACACGACGGCCGCAATCGGAATCATGCCGTGCTGCACCAGCTCGATGACACCCGCCATGATAGTGCTCGGGGAGCCTTGGCCCAATGAATTGACGGTCATGATCGGCAGCAGGTTGGCCGGAATGTAGAGAATGGCCGAGGTCAGCAGTAATGCCCAGGTGCGCATCAGGCTGTCAGGGCGACGCGCATGGACCAGTGCGCCGCAGCGAGTACAGGTCTGCTCGTCGGTTTCGGGGTCTTGCCTGTTGAGTTCGTGACACTCGCCACAGATCAAGATACCCGCATCAATCGCCCGCATGAACATCCTCCCCGGACAATGCCTGCCAAATCTGGTGAGGTGACATCACAACCTCCAGCCAAACCTGTACCAGCAATAAGCTCACAAAACAGACCAAACCCAGGCCAAGGCTCAGCTCAGCCAGATCGGCCAGTTTCACAATCGCCACCAGCACCCCCATCAGGTACACCTCAAGCATGCCCCAGTCACGCAAGTGATGATAAATGCGGTAAATGAGCAACCCGTAGCTGCGCCCTACATTCCAGCGAATGCTGAGCAGCACGGCGAGCTGGCAGAGCAACTTGAGTAGCGGAACCCCCATGCTGCACAGGAACACCACCACCGCTATGCCTTGCATGCCGGTGTTGAACAAACCAAGCACACCACTCCAGACCGTGTCTTGCGACGCCTGGCCCAGCAGGTTGAGCTGCATGATGGGTAAAAAGTTCGCAGGTATGTAGAGCAACAATGCGGCGATCACAAGCGCAAGGCTGCGTTCGACCACCTTGTACCTGTGAGCATAGAGTTCGTAACCGCAGCGCGGGCATTGGGCTTTCTCACCGAGAGCAAGATGCGGCTTGCGCATCAACAAATCGCACTCATGACAGGCCACCAACTCGTCCAGCGGTAATTCTGACACCCCGCGGGGGTCAACCGGATCTGGCATAAAGGGAGTCTCTGGCTCAGAAATTGACTGAGTCTATTCTAGTGCGCGGACTACAAAATAACTGTGCATATTTTTAGGACTTTAGATGCAGCCGAACTGAAGAGCGGTTTAGCCGGATTTTGGACTTACCACCACTTTTCTCGGCCCAAAAACAAACCCCCTGTCTGCGTTAGCAGACAGGGGGTTTGGAATTTAATCTTGACGATGACCTACTCTCACATGGGGAAACCCCACACTACCATCGGCGATG
>NZ_JCBCUZ010000043.1:0-27005 GCF_059862735.1 Pseudomonas sp. MF06569
GAGATATTAGCCAGTACCTGATGCATCACTACAACTGGATCCGACCTCATCAATTTAACGATGGATTGGCCCCAGCGAAAACGGAAGAAAAACTCAAAACCGTGTCCGGGATGAGTTGACCACTACAGCGGCAGCACACCAGATAAAGACTCCATCAAAGAACAAGCCGAACTAAACAAGAAACTAGCCTGGGACAGTTACTTAACAAACAAAGAGAAACTCGAAAATGACGCCCGCGGTGCAAAATCGGCGGGCATCATGGATACCGCCAGCAAGCAGATGAATGCGATGCAATCTGCTGGTAAAGCACTGAACTATTGATGCATTGGCCAATGCCCCATCTCAATAATGGGGCATTGCCCTAAACGACCCGCTCAGACCTTTCTTGCGACGCTCACCGATACGTCTCGCAGATCGAACACGGCACACCTGAGGCTTTATATGAACGTTAATGCCCCTGACGTTGCCACCCTGGCACCGTCCATGTTCCCTGACACGCCGTATCCTGCACCTGAGACTGCCGATATAAACTGGTTCAATACCTTGTTGAAATCGCCTGCGGCCGAAGTTCCTTACAACAATGGCGCCAGCCCGCTCAGTCAGCGCTCGGAATTCTTGTAAGGCCTCTCGAACAGGGCTGCACAGGCCTTGCAAAAAGTCAGCACCAGTACCGATCCCGTCGACATGCTCAAATCAACCCGGGCCATGTCGGCATTTCATCTTGATGACCGTATTGAGCGCCAAGATAATCAGCAAGACGTCACAAGCAATCGAAAAACTCACCAATCTGTCTTAGACGGTAACAGCATTGTGTCGCGCCCTATCAAGAGCCTGATGTTTTTGCTCGTAATGTGTTTGGCCGGTTGTGGTGAAAGTGTGGAGCTTCACAGCCAGCTTTCCGAACAAGAAGCCAATGAAGTCATCGCCGAATTGGCAGACAAGCAAGTTCATAGCCAAAAGATCCCTACCAAAAACGGAGTCTCCGTGCGGGTGAGTGCACAAGATATCAGCCGGGCTATCAAGACTCTTGCAGCCGCCGGGCTGCCCAAGGCAACACGCTCGACACTGGGACAAATCTTTCGCAAGGAGGGAGTCATTTCTACTCCGCTGGAAGAGCGTGCCCGCTACATCCACGCCTTGTCACAGGAACTCGAAGCCACGCTGTCAAACATAGACGGTGTCATCGTTGCGCGTGTGCATGTGGTGCTTCCCGAGCGAGTAGCCCCGGGCGAGGCAGTTCAGCCCGCGTCGGCTTCGGTCTTCATCAAACATGACTCAAGACTGGACCCCGACAGCATTCAGTCTCGGGTACGCCGAATGGTTGCCAGCAGTATTCCAGGCATGGCCACGGCTTTAGACAACCCGAACAAAATAACCACGGTATTTGTTCCGGCGACTGCGTTTCAAGACAAGCAGCAGCTGCTCTTCTTTGGCCCCTTTCTGGTGCCGGAGCAAAACCTGGGGTTCTGGAAAAAAACCTTTGCCGGTGGAGTCTTTGGGCTCCTTCTTGCGATTACCGGCCCTGTCATGTGGCTGAAGTTGAGACATAAAACGCCCCCACCTGAGGAAGGTTCTGCATGACCGAGGCTGACCTGTGGGTTCAGTGGTGGGCCTTCCCATGGCGAAAAACCCATCCGGACTGGCGTAACGCTGAGGCTGTTGTTTCTGAAGTTGCCCTGACCCGAAGCCGGCACTCGGCCGTGAGCAAGGCTTTTTCGATTACCCCCTGCCTGCCCTGCGAACCCTCTGCCAGCCTGGTTTATCTGGCGTTGGCCCAGCCGTCGCAACACGGCTTCATGTTGCAACTGGTCGATCATATTTGCCGCCCGCGGCTGCCAGGTCAGCTAAACGCCACACAACGTTTATGGTGCCAGCGCCTGGCGACAGGCCTGCATACCCAGAGCTGGCTCCAGCCAACCGACGACACGTTGCAGCTGCTTAGGGCTTGGGTTGAGCCGCACGTGTGGCAACGGTTGCGACTGCGCTTTGCGCCTACAAGGATCATGGCAATGGAGCAAAAACCACCGTTGGATATCCGCATGTCCAGGCTTGAGGTGCTTTGGCAAGCCGTGCTCTGGCATGAGCAAACATACCCTCCAGACTCAGGAAGCATCGAGGGCAATCACAATGCTGTCACGACGCACGATTGAACTGCGGCCTGGCGCCCCCGGACTGCCCCAGACACTGATTACCCGCGAAAACCTCATCGACTGCGGCCAAGTCAATCAAGTCCTTGAACAGGCAAAGGCACAAGCCGAAGAACTGCTGAGTCACGCTCATGCAGCCTCCGAAGCCCTGCTGAAAAAAGCCCACGGCGAATTCTGGCAACAGGCCAATGCCCAGCTCTCGCACTGGCAACTGGAACACCGGGCCTTGTGCCAGGGGATCGAGTCGAACGCTTCAACAGTGGTCAACCAAGCCTTGCTTCATTTATTCGATGAGGTGCCACATCCCGGGCAAGGCTGCGAACGCCAGCATTCCCGCCGATGCGATTATCCAGCTCTTGGGTTCGCCGGTTATTTGCTGCCCGATCTGCGTACCGATGTTACTGCGTGGGGATTGGTCGTCGGGAGCGACGCGGGTGATGATCATGCCTGCGGTCAATGAAATCAGCAGCGCCGGAATCTGCGCGATCAGGCCATCACCAATGGTCAACACTGAATACAGCGATATGGCTTGGGCAGCACTCATTCCGTGTTGCAGCATGCCGGTGGAGAACCCCCCAGGATGTTGATCACAACAATGACCAAGCCTGCGATGGCGTCCCCCTTCACAAATTTCATGGCGCCATCCATTGCCCCGAACAGCTGGCTTTCCCGAGACAACTCATCGCGTTTGTGACGAGCCTGCGCACCATTGATCAACCCGCCACGCAAGTCACTGTCGATGGACATCTGCTTGCCTGGCATCGCATCCAGACTGAAGCGCGCCGCCACTTCGGCCACCCGTTCCGAGCCCTTGGTAATCACCAGAAAGTTGACGATGGTGATGATCAGAAAGATCACCAGCCCAACCGCGAGATTGCCCCCCACCACGAAGTTGCCGAACGCCTCGACAATGTCACCGGCATCCTGATCCATCAGGATCAGCCGGGTCGTCGCAATCGACAACGCCAGGCGAAACATCGTGGTAAGCAGCAGGAGTGCAGGAAACGAAGAGAACGCCAAAGGACTCGGCAGGTAAAACGCCAGAACAATCAGCAGGCAGGCAATACAGATATTGACCGCAATCAGGATATCGACCATCCAGGTCGGCAGCGGCACGATAAAAATAAACACGATCCCCAGCACCACAATGGCCCCAAGTACCTCTCCCGGACTTGCAATGCTGTTCAGGCCTTTATTGAGCCATTGAACAAGTCTCATCGAATGTATCTCGACAACCCGGGCCTCAGTTGGGCAATGCCTTCGGCCTGAGTGTGTTCACCCATCAGGCTCAAAAAAAGCTGCAAGGTTGTCTGGCGCTTTTCCGGATCACTCCACAGCACCAGGGGAAGGTGCTGAATCAACGGGTAGAGTTGATTGAGCGAGACCAGTTGGCTGGACAACCTGGCGCCACCCAACTCCCGGCTCAGGCTTCGAACTTCCTCGGCGTCAATGTCAGTACTCGCGTATCCCAACAGACGTTGCAACAGGGCAACGGCCGACAGTTCGGCCTGCCGTTCACGGGATGGCAAACGCTCAAGATAAAGACGGCAATTACCCAAGGCACTGCCCAGTTGACTGCAGCCCTGCAGACCGAGCAACAAGGCTCGCAGCTTGATGGTCGGAACAGAGGGACGGTAGGCCGCAAGATCATCCGCCAGCGCTCTTCTCATCATGCTCAGACCGACACTGATCTCCTCTTCACCGAACAGTCCCAACAGCGCCTGGGTAATGCTCACCAGCGATTGCTTCACCACCACGCTGGCGTAATACAAAACACGAACCGCCTGACGCAATGCGGCATCGCCATCGGCCGTTTTAAGCGCCAGCGCGATATTCACCCCGGCCTGGATCTGCGGGTGATAGCGGGCTTGCACCTGCTCTTGAAAATCACGCGCCAGCGCCGCTTCAGTTTCACGCCCTTGTGCCTGTGCCTGGTCAGTCACGTGCTGCAGTACGACGTGGGTGCGAGCCGGATCACCACCGGTCAACGTCAGCAAACCCTCGACATCCGGCTTTGACAACAGCTCCTGACGAACTTGCCGGGCCAGTTGCTCCAGGCTGAGCTGGCCGGGATGACCCAGCTGCTCATAGAGTTCGTTCAGTTGTTCAATACCCTGAATTCTCTGCACCTGGGTATCCAGCGTTCGCAGCTTGCGTTGACTCAGTTCCTTGCTGCTGCTCTCGACCTTTTGACTGAACAGCATGCCGACTTCCTCGGCGGCACTTTGCTGAGACGACTGCGGCGTCTGAATTTGAACGGCCCGCGAAGAGAGCATCGAACTCAGTGCCTGCACGGCTTCGTTTCGTCCGTCAAATTTCATAGGAATGCCAAGTCAGGAAGGTTCGATGACCTGTGTGGCCGGTCCCAGGCAAACGGTTCCCCGGCGCGCAGCTGACATGGTTTTTGAAAAAGTTGGCGCAAGCCCAGGACAGGCCACGCAAGTTTCGGCACAAAAAGGTGCCATCAAAAAAATAAAACTCTTAAAAAAACAATCATATAAAGGCAATTCATTGATTGGCACAGGCGGTGCTTAGGAGGCCTTCGTCGAAATCATTTCGATAGCGCACACCTGAGGATAAAAAATGAATTGCCTTGATGATGTTTCCTCCCCACCCCTCTTGACCTCTTCTACCACCCCCCTGGATCTGTCGACCGGGCTCCAGAAAAAACTGAAAGCGTTTATTCACAAGCGCGTATTGAACCCCGAGGATGCGGACGATATTTTTCAAGTGACCTGTCTGGAGGCCTGGCGAAGCAAAGACCGCTTCAATGGCCAGGCAACACTGAGCACATGGATGTGCGGCATTGCCCAGAACCTGATTCGCAATCACTTTCGCCGGCTGTACGCGAGGCCGGTACATTGCGAGTTCGACGAGGCGCTCTGCCCTGAGCAGCATTGCGCCAGCGACCTGGGTGGTCAGTTCGAAATCAATCGACGTCTTGAACTGACCCTCACGGCCATCAACCGGCTGCCAACCGAAATGCGCAATACGCTGTACGTGTCGCTGGAAAGCGGCGGTAGTTATCGCGACACGGCCAATGTTCTGGAGATCCCCATAGGGACGGTTCGTTCACGCATCTCGCGGGCCCGGGAGCAGCTCAAGATAGCCACCCACTGCTAGTGCTCACCACGGACATCTGCACAGAGAGGTCCATGGTTGAGGGTTAGCGTGCAGAAAGGCCAGGGAGTGGCCGCCCACTACCGATTCAGATTTTTTTCGTTCGCGGCAGCAAAATCGCCAGCACGCCGAACAGCGGCAGATATGAGCACAGGGTATAGACGTACTCGATGCCATGAATGTCAGCCAGGTGCCCGAGCAAGGCGGCACCGATCCCGCCAAAGCCAAACATCAAGCCAAAGAAGATACCCGCAATCATTCCCACATTGCCCGGCACCAGCTCCTGGGCGTACACCACGATAGCCGAGAAGGCAGAGGCCAAAATAAAGCCGATGACCACACTGAGCACACTGGTCCAGAACAGGTCGGCATAAGGCAACATCAACGTGAACGGTGCCACCCCGAGTATCGAGAACCAGATCACCGCCTTGCGTCCGATGCGATCGCCTATCGGCCCACCAAAGAACGTACCCGCTGCAACGGCTCCCAGGAACAGGAACAGATACAGCTGTGAAGTCGAGACCGACACGTCGAACTTCTCAATCAGAAAGAAGGTGTAGTAGCTGGTCAGGCTCGCCATGTAGAAATACTTGGAGAACACCAGCAGGCCGAGCACCACCAACGCACCGAGCACCCGCCGTTTTGAAAGGCCATGGGTCGCTTTCTGCCCGGCCTTGAGCTTGAACAGGTTCAAGTGGTTGCGGTACCAGCGGCTAATGACATACAGCAGCCCTACGGCGAACAGCGCAAATAGCCCGAACCAGGCCACATTGCCCTGGCCATAGGGAATAATGATGGCCGCAGCCAACAACGGCCCGAAGGCCGAGCCCGCGTTGCCACCCACTTGAAAGGTCGATTGCGCCAGGCCGTATCGTCCGCCTGAGGCGAGCCTTGCCACGCGGGATGCTTCAGGGTGAAAGGTTGAAGAGCCAACCCCGACCAGCCCTGCCGCCAGCAGGATCAGCGGAAAGCTGCCAACCTGGGACAGCATCAAAATCCCTATCAGGGTGCACACCATACCGGCTGGCAGCAATAACGGATTGGGATGACGGTCGGTGTAGTAACCCACCCACGGCTGCAATAGAGAAGCCGTCATCTGGAACGTCAGGGTAATCAGCCCGATCTGGGTAAAGGTCAGGTCATATTTGGCCTTGAGCATCGGATAGATCGACGGCAGTACCGCCTGGATCAGGTCATTGATCAGATGCGCCAACGCCACGGCACCGATAATGCGCATGACTAACGGGCTGGACTGGGGAACTGGATGGGACGCGGTTGTAGTTGTTTGAGCGTTGCTAAGAGCCATTTGAGCTTCCGTACGACAGGTGAATGCGCGCTTGCAGGTACGTCAATGTGCCATTTTTTTACAAGATATTGCCATCCAAAGCCGCTCAAAACCTTAAGCAGTTGATAGCACAAAGATTTTTTAAGATATTTGCTTGACACATGTCCATTACGAGGGAATAATGCGCGCCATTGGCTACATAGCTCAGTTGGTTAGAGCATAGCATTCATAATGCTGGGGTCCGGGGTTCAAGTCCCTGTGTAGCCACCAAATACCGGTTTCACTACATTGCAAGATGAACATGAAACCAACAAGAAGCCCGCCTAGTGCGGGCTTTCTTGTGTCTGGGGGATTCGGTTTGTCGCTCTATGTCCCCTGACAGCCCCGCCTTCGTGTATGCCTGCTTGTAGCCCCATGGCTGACACCACACTGCCCAGTCTGGAACCAGAAGCTTGCGCCTGCCGTGAGCTGGACGGCAGCGCTCTGTATTTCCGGGTCAAACCCAACAGCCAGAAATACTGGGGACTCTGGTCGGAAGGCGTATTGGTTTCTCTGTCTCCATGGCGGTCTCAAGAAGTCACAGACTAGCAATGGGAACGGATCACAGCCTGCGGCAGCTCTTACAGGGGAACGAATTCCAATGCAGGAGCTGCCGCAGGCTGCGATCATTTCTACAGAATTAAACCCGCACGTTGCGGCCCGGCACCGTTGAGCGCTGACTGCTCCCCCAATCCTCGACCAACCCCACGGGTACAAGCGACGCCGGCAGCATCTTCAGCCCGCGAACCAGGTCGGATGCGCGTTCGGCCAGCATGATGGTCGGCGCGTTGAGGTTGCCGTTCGGCTCGGTCGGGAATACCGAAGAATCGATCACGCGCAAACCGGCGATGCCGCGCACACGCAATTCAGAATCAACCACCGCCATGTCATCTTCGCCCATGCGGCACGAACCGCAAGGGTGGTAGGTGCTTTCCAGATTGTCACGCACGAAGGCGTCGAGTTCTTCGTCGCTGGTCAGGTGCGCGCCAGGGGCAATTTCGCCATCGCGGAAGCGGTCCATCGCCTTCTGACCGATGATCTCGCGAGTCAGACGAATGCAGCGGCGAAAGCCTTCGCGGTCCTCTTCCCGTTCCAGGTAGTTGAAGCGAATTTCCGGATGCACGTAAGGATCCGCCGAGCGCGCCCGCACATACCCGCGGCTTTTCGGTTTATTCGGTCCGGTGAGCACCATGAAGCCATGGCCCTTGATCGGTTTGTTGCCGTCGTAGCGCATGGCCGCCGGCAGGAAGTGGAACTGAATGTCCGGCCAGCGCAGGCCCTTCTCCGAGCGAATGAAACCGCCGGCCTCGAAGTGGTTGGTCGCGCCAAGCCCGTCCTTGAACAGCAGCCAGCGTAAACCGATCATCAGCTTGCTCAGCGGGTCCATCTTGCTGTTGAGTGTCACCGGCTCCTTGCAGCCGAACTGGATGTACACCTCGGCGTGATCCTGCAAGTTCTCCCCTACCCCCGGCAGGTCATGGCGCACGCCAATCCCGGCTTTACGCAGGACATCGGCCGGACCGATACCCGAGCGTTGCAGCAGGTGCGGCGAACCGATAGGACCGGACGATATCAGCACTTCACGGTTGCAATGGACCTGATGTGTCTGACCGTCATGGTCATACATGACCCCCACAGCGCGCTTGCCTTCAAGCAGGATCTGGCGAGTCATCGCGTGGGTAATCACGGTCAGGTTCGGACGGCCCATGGCAGGCCGCAGATAGGCATTGGCAGTCGAGCAGCGCACGCCGTTTTTCACGGTCATGTGCATGGCACCGAAACCTTCCTGCATGTAGCCGTTGCAGTCCTCGGTCTTGATGTAGCCCGCTTCTGCACCGGCTTCGACCCATGCGCCGTACAGCGGATTTTTCATGTTGTTGCCGTTGGTGGTGTGCAGCGGCCCGGTTTTCCCGCGATAGCTGTCGCCACCCAACTCGTAGTTCTCGGCCCGTTTGAAGTACGGCAGACAGTTGCGATAGCCCCACCCTTCAGCACCGAGGGATTCCCACTCGTCAAAGTCCAGCGCATGGCCACGGATGTACACCAGGCCGTTGATCGACGAAGAACCACCCAACACCTTACCCCGTGGGCAGTGAACCCGCCGGCCGTTGAGGTAAGTCTCCGGCTCGGTCTCATAGCGCCAGTTGTACTTCTTGGTGTTCATTGGGATCGAGAACGCGCTCGGCATCTGGATCACCACGCTGCGATCACTGCCACCAAACTCCAGCACCAGTACCGAGGTGTCCGGGTCTTCACTCAGGCGGCTGGCTAAGACACAACCTGCCGAGCCTGCGCCAATGATGATGTAGTCGTATTTTTGCGTAACCATGGTCATCTCCCGACCGTTGATTCAGTGAAAACCGGCTTTTGCTGTTTGTGGGTCAGCGTGTCGCCAGTGGTGTATTGCGGGGAGGTTTTTTCGATTTGCTGGATCACGGCTTCCTCGCGCTTGAGATCGATCGAACGGCTGAGCCAGTAGTACGCCAATCCAGAGACGATCAGCCCGACTAGCCAGGCGATGTCGATGCTCCCCAGCGCCTTGGCGAGGGGGCCGACATAGACTTCACGCTGTTCAACGCCGTCGAAGATGTAGAAGAACGGAATCATCGAAACAAAACCGATGGCATACGCGGCGATGCCGCGCAGTCCCCAGCTGCCATAGATGTTGCCGTGGGGCATGAAGAAGTGCGGGATGGCGTAGCGGCCCTTGCGCACGAAGAAGTAGTCCGTGAGGTTGACCGAGGTCCAGGGCACCAAGAAGTACAGCATCACCACAAGGTAGATCCCCAACACCGACAATCCTTTGCCCGAGCTCTGGATGCTCAGGGCCACGCCCAGTTGCAGCAGGATCACGAAGCCAATCGCTAGAATCCGCGCCTTGCGGGTGGGTTCGATGTGCTTGATTGAATCGACGCAAGTCAGCGTGGTCAGTTTCGCGCTGTAGATGTTCATCGCGATCACCGGCAGGAACGCCACGATGGTGATGACCACGACCGCCGTACCCATCAGTGGCGACACGGTGTTGCCGACTTGACCGAGGGCCACCAGCACGTCAGTGGAGTGCAGGTGATCGGCCAGCCAGCCACCTACGGAAATCATCCACGCGCCGGACAACGAAGCACCGAGAAACACCACCGCAATCAACTTGCCGCTGGAGGTGTTCTTTGGCAGGTAGCGCGAGTAGTCAGACACATACGGGGCGTAGGCGATGTTGTAACTGGCGGCTGCCGCAAACTGCGCAATGAAACCGGTCCAGTTGAAGCCCAATGGGGCTGGAGCCACTTCGCCGGCCACCAATGCTGGCATTGCCGCATCCGGCACCCACCCCATCAGCACCGCCAACGTCACCAGGCCATACAGCGGCAGCGACAGGAACAACGCCCATTTGAAGCTGCGGTGCATCCAGTCGTGACCGAGAATCGCCAGCACCGCCGCCGGTATCGTCACCGCGACCCCGATTACCCAGGGGTGAAAGCCGAACAGCGTGTGCAGCCCCTGCATCATCAACACCAGGTTGACGATATTGAAGCCGGCGAACACAAACAGCGTCGCCAGTAACACCAGAATCACACCGCGATAGCCGAACTGTGCTCGGGACTGGATCATTTGTGGCAGGCCCAGGTGTGGGCCTTGGGAACCGTGAAACGCCATGAACAGTGTGCCGAACATAATGCCCAGAGTGCCAGCGAGCGTGGTCCAGAGCGCGGTCAAGCCGACGCTTGGGCCCACGAAGCCGATGGTCATGGTGAAGAACGTGAAATTGCCGAGGAACCAGAACGGGCCCTGGCTCGACAGTTTATCGGTTCGCTCGTTCTCCGGGATGAAGTCAATTGAATGGCTTTCAACGACGATTTTGTCATCGTGGGCCGATACGCTCGAGGCTGACTTGGCGTTAGTGTTCATGACGTACTCTTATTGTTGGAAGATCATGACGAGACAACCGCATTCTTTCGGGTGAACGACTATCGGGCGCGTCCTTGCCGTTCCCGAGTCATGAGGGCGCCATTGGCGCCGCGTGTAGAGGGGCGTCAGCCGTGACTTAAGGCAGCGTGATCCAGACCGCCTTGGTTTCGAGCAGGTAATCGAGCTGCTCGGCGCCCAGATCCTTGCCGAATCCGGACTGCTTGTAGCCACCAAACGGCATCGACGGGTCGAGGGTGCCGTGGGCATTGACGTAAACCGAACCCGCTTTGAGGCGTGGAATCAGGCTGTGCACTTTGCCAAGGTCATTGGAATACAGTGCAGCGGCCAGGCCGTATGGCGAGTCATTGGCCAGGGCCAGCGCGTCTTCCTCGTCGTCGAATGCAGCAGTGACCAGCACCGGACCGAAGATCTCTTCCTGGACGATGCGCATGTCGTTTCGGCAGTGGGCGAAGATGGTTGGCTCGACGAAGAAGCCAGGGCCATCGACCGGTTGGCCGCCATAGACCAGCTCGGCACCTTCCTGCTTGCCGGTTTCGATGTACTCGGTCACGCGCTGCTTTTGCAGTGCCGAGACCAGCGGGCCGATAAAGCAGTCAGGGTCCAGGCCCGGGGCCATTTTCAGGGTGCGCGTGTAGGCGATCAGTTCACGCAGGAATTCGTCATAGACACTGCTGTGAATATAGGCCCGTGTGCCTGCATCGCATACCTGACCCGAGTTGAAAAACACGCCGTTGGCGACCGCTTGTGCAGCCGCCGGAATGTCGGCATCGGCAAACACGATGACGGGTGATTTTCCGCCGAGTTCGAGGGTCAGACGCTTCATTTCGTCCAGCGCAGCGCGGCCGACGGTACGGCCAACCGGGGTCGAGCCGGTGAAGGTCAGTTTGTCGATGCCAGGATGCGTGGCCATGGCCGCACCGACCACGCTGCCGCGACCGGTGACGATGTTGATCACGCCGTCCGGTATTCCCGCTTCCTGCACCAGTTCAGCGAAACGCAAGGCCGACAGTGAGGTCAGCTCGGCGGGTTTGACAACCACAGTGCAACCGGTGGCCAGGGCCGCACCGAGTTTCCAGGCCATGGTTTGCAGCGGGAAGTTCCACGGCACGATGGCGCCGACCACGCCTACCGCTTCCTTGCGGGTATAGGCCAGGTAATTGCCCGGCAACGAAGGCTCGACGGTGCGCCCGTGGAGCTTGGTGGCCCAACCGGCGAAGTAACGCAGGGTATCGACGGTGCCCTGGATATCCACGTCCTTGGCGAAGGCAACGGATTTGCCCATGTCAATGGACTCGATTTCCGCCAGTTCAGCGGAGTTCAGTTCAATAAGGTCCGCCAGGCGCTGCATCATGCGCTCGCGTTCTGCCGGTTTGGTCTGACGCCAGGCGCCGCCGTCGAACTGGGCACGGGCCGCTTGCACGGCGCGGTCCAGGTCATCGGTGGTGCCCATGGGAATACGGGTGATCAAGCCTTCGGTCGAAGGTTCGATGACGTCGGACGTCTGGCCATCGCTGGCTTCGACCCAAGCGCCGCCGATAAACATTTTCTGGACCTTGCTGAGAAAGGTCTGGGTGGCTTCGCTGACACCGAATTTTTGCAAGTATTGTTTGACGATCGTGTCCATTTTTATTCTCTCTGCACGGCAGTCTGATACTGCGGGGCTTGGTGGTTTCGATGATCAGACCGGGGTCGTTTCGCTCTCGGCGGCACGCACCTTGGCCCGCTCGTGGAAGATGAAACCGATGCTGTTGAGCAGCAGTTGCGCGGCAAGAATCGACGTCATGCCGGTTGGGTCATAAACCGGTGCCACTTCCACCAGGTCCATGCCAACGATGTTGCCTTGGCTGCGTTTGGCCAGGGCCTGGATGATTTCCAGCACTTCGTAGTAGAGGAAGCCGCCGTGGCTCGGGGTGCCAGTCCCAGGAGCGATGGACGGGTCGAAACCGTCGATGTCGATCGTGATGTAGTAGTTGATGTTCTGCGGAATCAGCGCCAGAACACCTTCGACCCCCAGGCGGCGCACATCACGTACCGAGAGAATCTTCGAACCTGCCTCGTGGGCCGCTTCGTAGTCATCGCGGTTGGAGGACGACACGTTGCGAATGCCCATTTGGGTCATGCCTACGATGTGGTTCATTTCCGACGCGCGGCGCAGCGGGTTGCCGTGGCCGTAGCGAACGCCGTGGCGCTCGTCGACGAAATCCAGATGTGCATCGAAGTGGATGATATGGATCGGACCGCGGCCTTCGAACGCCTTGATCACCGGAGCGTGCACCGAGTGGTCGCCGCCGAGTACCACCGGCATGACACCGGCATCGAGGATTTTGCGCACCGCGTATTCGGTGTTCTTGTTGCTAGTGGCCATATCGGTGTGAACGATATCGGCGTCACCGACGTCGACCATGCGCACGTCCGACGCGGTCAGGTACATCACGTCATCTTCGTGGTCGTAAGCGCCAGCGTGGCCGAAGGAAAACAGCGTCGACGCTTCACGAATCCCTCGTGGTCCAAAGCGTGCACCGGACCGCCACTGGGTGCCCATGTCGTTGGGCACGCCGAGCACCGCGACGTCGGCATCCAGCGCGTCCCAATCGGTGCACACAGGGGATTTGCCAAAGGTGCAATGACCCACGAATGGCAGGTTCAGGCGACCGGATTCATAACCGTTGTTCGACATTTCTAGCCTCTCCATTTTTTGTATTCGGCTTGGCGGACTGCCAGGCGACCGCCGTTGGAGTGACTATGGGCGCAGGTTTTCTTGGAAAAAATGCTAAACATCAGATATTCATATCGGCATTACCGATGCATCCACACGCGGGAGCGCCCCAGTGATTCAACTGCACGATGTCGATCTGAAACTGCTCAGAGTGTTTGCCACAATTGTCCGCTGTGGCGGGTTCTCCGCCGCGCAGGCGGCGTTGAACGCCGGGCAGTCGACCATCAGCGAACAGATGACCCATCTGGAAACCCGACTCGGGGTCAAACTGTGCCAGCGCGGCCGCAGTGGCTTTCGTCTGACCGAGCAAGGAGTGGCAATCCATGAAGCCACCCAACGCCTGCTCTCGGCGGTGGAAAACTTCTGCATGGACGCCGACGTGCTCAAGCAACACATCAGCGGCAAGCTCAACCTGGGGATCATCGACACCACGATTACCGACCCCGACTCGCCGATCCCGCGTACCACCCAACGTTTCGTTTCCAGGGGCCATGACGTGCACCTGAACGTCTACGTGGGTACTCCGGCTGAACTCGAAGAGCGGGTGCTCGACGGCCGACTGCACCTGGCCATCGGGCACTTTCCGATCCATGTGCCCGGCCTTCAGCACTCACCGCTGTACCAGGAGGCGCTAGGGTTGTATTGCGGGAGGCGTCACCCGCTGTATGGCAACAAGGCCGAAGGTGACGAATTGCTCGAAGAGATCAGCTCGGGGCGGATTGTCGTGCGCGGCTACATGCAGCAATACGACCTGGAGCACCTGGGCGTCAGCAAGGCGGCAGCCACCGTGGACAACATCGAGGCGTCGGCGATCCTGATCATCTCCGGCGCCTACGTGGGCTTTCTGCCCGAGCACTTTGCGACCCAATGGCTCAAGTCCGGCGAGATGCACCAGCTGGCCCCCGCCAGCATGCGCCTTAGGTCGCCGTTCGACGTGATCACCCGACGCGGCACCGCACCACCACCGATCCTGCAAGCCTTCCTGGAAGACCTGGCCACCAGTGCGCGTTCAACCGGTAACGCATGACGTGACGCTCGCCATATCCAAATTTCGACCGGCATATTGATTTTAGTTCGCCAACCTTGCAGGCCCGCCATGCGCATCCACGTCACCTTCATCGACCGCGTCGGTATCACCCAGGAAGTCCTGGCCTTGCATGGAGGACTCAGTTTCAACCTGGACGCCGTGTAGATGGTGCAACCGAACCTTTACATCGACGCGTCAACCCTGGGCTCCGATGTGCTGGAAGAAATGCGCGACGCCTTCCTCGGGATGAGCGGCGGTTTAATGTTGATGTCCACTTTTCCAGAGTGCCGGTAAACGGGAATGGCCTTTCATGGTCGATGGGCATCGCCTCACTCTCGGTAGCGCTGTAGCGAATCGGTATTGCGCCGGACGTCAACGCCAGACGGATGACTTATCGGGTATCGCTCGATACCCTTACCTACCGTCGCCTGACGGTTTCCAGGTCAAACCCCACTTCACCCAGGCGAGCATGTCATGAAATCCCCCGCAGGTTTGCTGCTGTCGGCTATCGAGTTAGACCGTGCCAATGCCATTCCCCTGTACCGCCAACTGTATCTGCAGATTCGCAAACAGATACTTAACGGCAGGATCCAGGGGGGGGTGCGCCTGCCGTCGACCCGGACCTTGAGCAACGAGTTGGGATTGTCGCGGATCACCATTCTCAATGCTTTCGATCAACTGATTGCCGAAGGTTTCCTGGCCTCGCGCACTGGCGCCGGTACGTATGTCGGCACTGAGTGGGAAAACCGAGGTATCGAGGATGAGCAACAGCGCCAGCCACCTCGCCTGTCCGACCTGAGCCAGTCGATGCTGTCGCTGCGCAGCGATCATTTTCGCGGGGTTTCCTATGCCGACTGGGACCCCGCGGCCCCGACCTCCTTTCTGCCTAGCCACAGCACCTATGACGCATTCCCGCAGGCGATCTGGCGGCGCCTGATGAACCGTCATCTGCTCAAGCCAACCAAGACCATTCTGGGTTATGGCGAGTTGCAAGGCTTGCAGGCGTTTCGCACAGCGATTGCCGAATACGTATTCGATGCTCGTGGCATCGACTGCAGTGCCGGGCAAGTGGTGATCGTTTCCGGCGCGCAGCAAGCGTTCAACCTGCTGGGCATGCTGCTGCTCAATCCTCAGGACAGCGTCTGGATGGAAGATCCGGGGCACATCGCCGCGCGCATTGCGTTGCAGGCCCAAGGGGCTCAGGTGATTCCGTTGCGTATCGATGAACAGGGGATCGATGTCCAGCAAGGCCTGACCGAGTGCCCTGATGCCCGAATGGTGTTTTGTACGCCTTCACGCCAGCATCCTTTGGGTGTCACCCTGAGTTATGCGCGGCGCCAGGCACTCATCGACTGGGCCGCGCAGCATCAGAGCTGGATCATCGAGGACGATTGCGACAGTGAGTTTCGCTACAGTGGCCGACTCCTCCCGGCGCTCTATGCAATGGACCAGATGGCTCGGGTGATCTACGTCGGAACGTTCAGCAAAGTTCTCTTTCCGTCACTGAGACTGGGTTACGTGATTCTGCCGCAGACCCTTGTCGAACCCTTCTGCACCCTGCGCGCGGTCATGGATCGCAGTCCGCCCACACTGCTTCAGGCGACAACTGCGGACTTCATGGGTGAAGGCCACTTCCTGGGGCACATACGCCGCATGCGTGCGCTGTACAAGGCGCGCCAGCAGGCATTGATCGAACAGCTTGAAAAGCAGATTGACAGCTTTTTCAGGATTACCCCTACGGAAGCTGGCATGCACCTGATCGCCTGGCTGCCCCCCGAACTCAGTGACACTGACATTGCCCGGCAACTGGCCCAACACAACATCCACACCTACGCCTTGAGCGACTACCGCATCAAGCATTCCCTGTCACCGGCCCTGTTGATCGGCTTTGCCGGCACGCCTGAAGACCAGGCCCGGGAGCGTGTCGAAGCGCTGGCCCGGGCCTTGCGCACATTGGGTTATCTGCCGCCGAGCACTTGATGCCAGGCAAGTGGTCTTATCAATTAACTGATAATGGATCTATCGAGAGTTCCTGACTGGCGCGATAAAGGCTGCGCCGGTAGACCCGGTGTCTGAACCAGGAACGACTCTAATGAACAATAAGATCCAGGAACGATTCAACGCCTTGCTGAGCCATAAGGTGGTCGAGTACGGGGCTGTTCCCGTGCTGACGGACGCACTGGCCCGGCGGCTACTTGGGCGTCTCGGGCAATTGCGCCTGTTTGCCCACGCCTACCCGCTGCTGACCAATCTCACCCATGGTCGTGTCACCCCTGCCGATCTGCTGGACTTCGCTTACCGGCATGAACTGCAAGGCCTGAGCCTGCACTTGCTCGACGGTGAAGAGAACAGCCTGAGCCAGATGTCGCCCGTGCAGCTCCATGCGTTTGCCGCCAAGGCCAAAGCGCTGGGACTGGATGTGCACCTGGAAATCAGTAGCACGCTGAAAAAGGATGTCGATCAGGTGATCGCCATCGCCAGGGTCCTAGGGGTGCGCAATATCCGTGTTTACTCACGCTATGAGGGCACCCTGTCGCGGGTCATGGACATTATTGAGACCGACCTGCACTACCTCGCGCAACAGGCCGACGAACACGATCTGTACTTTGACTTCGAGCAACATGAAGAACTCAAGAGCGGTGAAATCGCGCAACTGCTGAACCGCCTCAACCACCCTCGCCTGCATGCCCTGTTCGACTTCGGCAACATGATCAATGCCTGCGAGCAGCCCCTGCAGGCCCTGCGCAACCTAGCGCCGCACATCCGTCAGACCCATCTCAAGGGTGTGCGCATCGTCCCCGAGCAAAACGGCTTCGGCCATTACGGCGTTTTGCAGGGCAGCGACGAGGACGATCTGCCCAGCGCCCGCATGCTGTTCGAGCTGTTGATGCTGGGGGAACCAACCCCGCAGGTGATCGCATTCATTCTCGAGCAAGAAAACCACTACGTGGCCCCGGCCTTCCGTCAGAGCCTTGAGGCGGCCGATCCCTTCATTGCCTACCGAGAGATGAGCGAAACGCCGCTTCCGAATGGTTACTCGCTTGAACGAATGCTGGCCGATGAACACCGTTGGGCGAACAACCAGGTCGCCTATGTCCGTAGCTTGCTAGCCGAATTGCGCACCTTGGCCGAACTGACCCTGGCCACCCACTCCAACGCCTGAACCTGACGACCCGATTACGCCCGGAGAACAATAATGACAGCTCAAAACAAGGCCAAATGGCTCAGGTTCCTGATCCTCATCCTCGGTGGCGGCACCATCTACAAGCTGGCGAACCTCAAAGACGCTTTCTATGTACCCATGCAGGAATTCATGGGCTTGAGCCACACTGAAATCGGTATGCTGCTGAGCGCCAACGCGATAGTCGCTACTGCACTGTTTGTGATTGGCGGCCTGCTCGCCGATCGCTACGACACGCGCAAACTGATCCCTCTCGGCCTGATCGGGACCGGTAGCCTGGGGTTGTACCTGGCGACCTTTCCGCCTTTCAGCAACTTGCTGATCGTGTTCAGTCTGTTGGCCATCTGTGCCGACTGCCTGTTCTGGCCATCGCTGCTCAAAGCCATCCGCAACCTGGGTGACGATAAGGAGCAAGGCCGACTGTTCGGCCTGCTCGAAGGCGGGCGTGGCGTGATTGATACTCTGGTGGCCTTTTCCGCCCTGGGTGTGTTCGTCGCCATGGGCTCGGGTGAAACCGGCCTGAAATCGGCGATCCTGTTCTACTCGGTCATCGACATTCTGGCCGGCACCCTGACCTGGTTCCTGCTTAAGGGCGGTAACACGCAGTCGGTGACCAAACCGAAGAACGGTCTGGCGAACCTGATGGAGGCGATCAAGGTACCGGGAATCTGGCTGGTCAGCCTCAACGTGTTCATGGTCTACATCGTCTACTGCGGCCTGACCTATTTCATTCCCTACCTCAAGGAAATGTACGGGTTGCCCGTGGCTTTGGTGGGCGCCTACGGCATCATCAACCAGTACTTCCTGAAAATCCTCGGCGGGCCTGCCGGCGGTTTCATTGCCGACAAGCAGTTCAAGAGCACCAGCCGCTACCTGAAGTGGGCATTCCTGGCACTGCTGCCGCTAATGGGCGTGATCATGCTGATTCCAAAAAGCCCGGGATTCATCTATGCAGGCATGGCCGCCACCCTGTCCTTCGCCCTGATCGTGTTCTCCATGCGCGGCGTGTTCTGGGCCCCCATGGGTGAAGTTGGCATTCCCCAGCACATTACCGGCTCGGCCTTTGGCATCGGTTGCCTGATCGGCTATGCACCCGGCATGTTTGCCTATGTCATCTATGGCGCGATCCTCGACCACTTCCCCGGTCAACAGGGTTACAACTATGTCTTCTCCCTGATGAGTATGCTGGCTATTGCGGGCTTCATGGTGTCCAGCCTGCTCTATCAAGCGGTGCGCAAAAAATCCATGGCCACTGGCGGGATGAGCGCGGCGCAAGCCTGATCATCGCTATGGAATCCAGAAGGAGGGATCGTCTACCACGCCAATCCCTCCTTCTGGCTACAACTCAGGAATGAACTGGCGATGAATAGCGCGCAATCGGGATAACGCGTTACAGCGGCGGAACTTTTTTCATCTATCGAGTTCTGCCGCCCCCTTGGAAATGTAGAGCGGGACCTTATCCTATGATTTCGCGTTGTGTATGGACCAAGCCCGACGAGCCAGGCCTTAGAGCCCTTCACCGGCAATATAGAAAACCGCGCCTTGCTGCACCTCAAGACCATTTTATCGTTTATCGGAAAGAAACCCGTCTGTTGCTCAGTTAGGCGACTTCTGCAGCTCCCACCCTTGAGCAGCGTTGCTCTTGAGTGAATGACATTGCGCCTGCTGCGGGCTTTGGTGTGTCAGGGAGTGTGTCCTGGACTCCCCCGTCGACCTTCCCCCGGCATCCCCGACAATTGGGGTGGAGCAGTCCCGCCGGGCTTGCAACGCTCATCAGCAGTCTTACACCTTGAAACAACAGCTACAGTCATGGTAAATGATAAGAATTATCATTAAGTTCATTCCAATGGCTCAAATCGCGCTCGCTTCTGCCAATGCTCGACAGACGGTATTGCACAGCCTTTTCGGTGACCACCATGGTTGGTTGTTGAATCGTCTACGTGCGCGGCTGGGCTGTTCCCATGATGCTGCTGACATCGCTGCTGAAGTATTTGTTCAGGTTGTTGCATTGCCTGAACCGCAGGCAATCCGCGAACCTCGCGCACTCCTTACGACAATCGCCAAGCGATTGATGTACGACAGTTGGCGCAGGCGCGATCTGGAACGCGCTTATCTGGAAGTGTTGGCTTTGCAACCCGAAGCATTCGAACCCTCCCCTGAAGTCCGGGCACTGGCGATTGAAGCTCTGCTTGAAATCGACGCCTTACTCTCAGGCCTTTCGTCACGGGCCCGCACTGCATTTCTGTGCAGCCAGGTGGACGGTATGAAGTACGCCGACATTGCCGAGTTGATAGGGGTATCGACAATTCGGGTACGCCAATATGTAGCCAAGGGTTTGAAGCTGTGCTGCCAGAATCTGATTCACGAGTGAAACGCGCACCTTCTGCCATCGAGGAAGCCATCGAATGGACGGCCTGCATGCGTTCAGGCGAAGTCCTGGATGATGAACAAAAGGCGTTCGAAGCCTGGATCGCCAACGCGGCGAATGCGCAGGCATGGGAGAGAGTGCAGACCCACCTGGGGACAACCTTTTTACCGCTTGCACGTAACTCGGACTCGAAGGTACGCAGGGTTCTGCAGTCGCCAGATCCGCAACGACGCCGCTTGCTTCGGGGCGCCCTGGTTCTTGGCGGAGTCGGTGTCGGCGCGACACTGATTGGCCGGCAGAGCAAGCTGCTCACAAGCATGGGGGCCGACTTGAGTACAACCACTGCGCAACGTCGTGACTTCAAACTGCCGGATGGCAGCACGCTGGTTCTGGACGCGCGCAGTGCGGTGGATATCGATTTTACTGCCAGCCAGCGAAACGTGATGTTGCGTAAAGGGAAACTGGTCATAGAGGCCAGCGACGATCCCAGGCCACTTGTTGTGCGCACATCACATGGATTTGCACGCAGCTCTGACGCACGGTTTATGGTCTCGCTGCAAGACGACACCACTCATGTGTGGGTAATGACTTCCAGCCTCTGCGTGGGTCTGCTCGAGGGGCAATGCTCGTTGCTCAAGAGCGGAGCGGGTGCCCGTCTCAATTCAAGGGCTATCCAGCCACTTGCCGCTAATCGCAAAGGGGAAACCAGTTGGGAGAGCGGCAGGCTCAGTGTCGATGATTGGGCGCTGGGAGAAGTCATTCAGGCATTGCAGCCCTATCGGCGCGGGGTGTTACGCATTGATCCGGCGGCCGCACAGCTTCGTGTCTCCGGTTTGTTCTCCCTGGATAACAGTGAACGTGCACTGGCCTCGCTGGAGCAAATCCTGCCTGTGCGCATAGAGCAATACCTGGGGTTTTGGACCCGGATCGAACTGCGCGGCTAATTATTTTCAAGTGGCCCTATATCGCTTTTTCAATCTCGTTGGACATAGGAATTAACCGCTAATAAAAGCGGAGCCGCCAACACGGAGTTACCCATGTCCAATCGCTTTAACACTGCGTTCAGGCTGACGCCTGTGTGTTTGTCTTTTTTGCTTATCCTGGGTCACGCTTCGACCAGCCACGCGCAATCACCTGCAACGGGCAGCGCATCTCAACAACACTTCGACTTGCCTGCAGACACCCTGGTGGGGACACTCGATCGCATCGCCCGCCAGAGCGGCAACGAAATCATTTATGCCCCGAATCTCGTCGACGGGCTCCGTGCTCCGGCCATCAAGGGAACAATGAATGCAGAGCAGGCTGCACAGCTTGCGATTGAAGGCAGTGGATTGTCCGTACGCACGACTGCGGGTGGCGCCTTGACGCTGGACCCACTGGGTAGCATGACGTTGCCGGCGCAGGCGATTGTTGGAATGCAGACCGAGGCACCGACCGTATCGGTAGGAACCAAAGTCCCGCTGCATCTGCGAGAGGTGCCTCAAACGATCAACGTCATCGGCCAGGAGCGTATTCAGAAGCAAAACCTCTACACCCTCGAAGATGCACTGGGCAAGGTGGGCGGTGTCACCGTTCAGCGTATCGACGCCAGCCGCCTGAGTTTTTTCTCCCGCGGTTTTGAAATGACCTCACTGCAGTTGGACGGTACGCCGACTACCATGGACAACAGGGTTTTTTTATCGCCCGACCTGACCATGTACGACCGCGTTGAAGTACTCAAGGGTCCATCTGGCAGCCTGACTGGCGCCGGCGGTCCTGGCGGCAGTATCAACCTGGTGCGCAAACGGCCGTCGGCCGAGACGGCGGTTTCAACAGAGATCAGCGCCGGCTCCTGGGATGACTACCGTGGCATGGTCGATGTCACCGGCCCGCTGACAGAGAGCGGTAATGTACGCGCACGCCTGGTGCTCAGCGAGCACAAGAAAGGCTTCTACTACGACGGTGGCGGCAAGCGCGAATCGAATCAAGCCTACGGCATCGTCGATATAGACCTGACGCCAGATACGGTCTGGACCATTGGTGCCAGCAACCAGAACACCGACATCCGTGGCGCCCAGCGCTCCCTGCCTGCCTATCGCTACACCAACGCTGCCGGTGAGGCCGCAATGTCGCTGCCAAACGTGTCGCGCAAGAATTTTTACGGTGAAGACTGGAACCGGGACTATTTCTGGAGCACCGCTGTTTTCACCGAAATCGAGCACCAGCTGGGGGATGGCTGGAAAACCAAACTCTCCCTGCGACACGCCGACAACAACTACGACTTGACCCAAGCTTACGCACGCAATGGTGGGGGCATAGACCCCGCCGACAATCTGGTGTCCATGAACTCGATCATGTTTGATTATCGAGAGAAACAAGACGAGGCCGACATCTACGTCGACGGCCCGTTCAACTTCCTTGGGCGTGAACACACGATGCTGGTAGGCGCCAACTATTCGCGCTCCGAGTTTGCATCGAACGGCGGTTATTACTCGGACTTCCTGGGTGATGTCGACCTCTACGACCCCCAGCCTGACTTTGCCTATCCGGCCTTTGCCGAATCGGACAAGTTGCCGACCAGCGTTGCCAACACCCGCGCAAAAGCGATTTACAGCAACGTCCGCTTGAGCCTGGCCGACCCTCTGACGCTGGTGCTTGGCGGGCGCGTGACCTGGCTTGAGATGCACCGCAGCCAGCACCAGCCCCTGGCTGGTTCACCGGCGCAAAAGAACGCAGAGAGCGTGTCGCAGAAGTTCACTCCGTTTTACGGGCTGATCTACGACCTCAACGATAACTACTCGCTGTATGCCAACTACTCCGGGGTATTCCAGCCGCAAGCCGTCAGCAACCTGGACGTTAACAACAAGATCCTCAAACCACTGGAAGGCAAGCAGCACGAACTGGGGATCAAGGCCGAATTCCTCGATGGCGCGTTGAACGCCTCGCTGGCAGCGTTCCAGATCGAAGAAGAGAACCGCGCGATTCCGGACATGAACGATCCGAGTTTTCTGGCCGTGGTTGCCAGCGGCAAGGCTCGCACCCGCGGATTCGAGGCTGAGGTGAATGGGCAAATGACCCCTGACTGGTTCCTTAGCGCGAACTTCACCCATACCTACAAACGTTATGACAGCCCCAACGAGCAACTGCAGACCTACCTGCCGAAAAACATGCTGCGGGTCTGGAGCCTATACAAACTGCCCGGCGAGTTGGAGAAGTGGAGTGTCCAGGGTGGTGCCAGCATCGTCAGCGAGACCTACAACAAACTGGATGTCCCTGGCATCGGCATGGACGGCACCAAACTTCGTCAGAGCGGGTACGCCTTGTACGATGCGGGCATTGGCTATCAGATCACGCAAAATCTCTCTGCTGATCTGCTCGCTACCAACCTGACCGACAAGAAATATTTCCAGCGCATCAACACCTTCCAGGACGGGAATATCTTCGGAGACCCCCGTGCTGTGTCCATGACCCTGCGCGCCAAGTTTTAATTGCAGCAGCCCATCAGTTACCCGGCATGGTTTTTTTTGAGTCGGCCACAGGGTCCGCGATCAGGGAGGCAGTGGTGAGACGAACCGCAGGAAAACATCCGGGGCTACTGCGCAGCGTGTGGCTGGTACTGGTGTTGCTGCTCAGTTACCTCTCATGCTGGGAACTGAACCGATTCTTGGCGTTGTGCCTGGTGCACGCCCATGTCCAGCCCAGTGAAGCGGTGCTGATCAGTTCGATCGCCTGCTTTGCACTCTTTCCTTGGCTGGTGCTGTGGCTGTTCAGCGCACCGCGTGGAACGCGCAATTGCGTACGGGTGGCGAGTGCATCGCTTGTGATGTGGACAAGCACTTTTTTCATGGAGGCAGGCGTCTGATGTTCACCCGTGTTCGTCAAGCGCTGCTGTGGATGCATCGAATAATCGGAATCGGTTTTTCCGGACTGCTGCTGATCGCATTTTTCATGGGCAGCCTGGCGGTGTATGACCGTGAGCTGGACAGTTGGATGTTGCCGCAGATTCGCCTGGCATCGGTTGACACCCCACTGTCACTGGACCAGCGAGTGGTCCCCCACGTTGCCAGCTTGACCCAGGGCAAACCGCTGCTGCAGTGGTACGTGGAACTGCCTGACAAGCGCCGACCGGTGATTCGATTTCAAGCATGGACCCAGGACCGTCAGGGATTGAGTCGCTTTTTGGCGCCAGGAGAAGACCGAGTGCTGCCGGAGGCCGGAAGCCGCGGCGGCGATTTTTTTTACCGGTTGCATTACACCCTCAACATCAACTTCTGGAGCATCGGTACGCGTCTGGTTGGCCTTGCCGCCATGCTGGGGCTAATCGCGCTGATTGCTGGCGTGTGCATCCATGCACGCCTGTTTCAGGACCTGTTCACGCTACGGGTAGACAAATCACCCAGGCGGTTGTTGGACATGCACAACCTGACCGGTGTGTTTGCACTGCCTTTTCACTTCATCATCCTGTTGTCGGGGCTTTTGATCCTGTTCCCGCTGTACCTTCCTGCCGGCATCCTGGCGGTGTATCAGGACCAGCCCTATCAGTTTGGCCAGGAGGCGGACGCAGCGTACAGTCGCCCGGCACTGGGTACACCGGGGTCATTGGCCTCGCTGGATCAGATGATGGCGCAAGCGCGATTGCATTGGGGCAATGGTGAACCGGCGTTTGTCAGGGTCTGACACCCTGGAGATGCCAATGCCTACGTTGAGGTCAGCCGCTCGTTGGCTGACCGCATGAGTCAGGATGGGCAAACCCTGTACTTCGATGGCGCCAGCGCACATCTGCTGCACGAATCCCGATTGCCTGCAGCGGCCGCGACCTTCAAGTTTCTGGCCGGGTTGCACGTAACCCACTTTCAGCAACCGTGGCTGCGCGCCTTGTATTTTTTTGCAGGTTTGAGTGGTTGCGTGATGCTCGGCAGCGGCCTGCTGTACTGGCTGGAAAAGCGCCGCCTGCAGCAGGCTGCCGGGCGGTGGAGCGTGGTATCGATGACGCTGTTCAGCAGCGCGATGATCACTGGAATGCCATTGGCCACCCTGGCCATGCTGGTGGCCAATCGATTGCTACCTATCGGCCTGGCTTACCGTGCGAACTGGGAAATCACCCTTTTCTACTGGGTCTGGTTACTGGCGATCATGCATACCCTGTGGGCTATCCGGCGTTCAGCACAATCGCGCGCGCCCTGGGCAGAGCACCTGCTGGTGATCAGCGCAATGGCGCTGCTGGCAGTGTTCTCCAATGCCTGGAGCACGGGCGACCATCCATTGCAGTCGATGAAGCGGGGGCTCCCGGCGGTGGCGGGCGTGGATCTGGCATTAATGCTCATCGCGTTGCTCGCGGGAGTCATTGGTTGGCGCCTGCTCCGTCGCAAGCGCCTGACAAGGTGAAAAATGGCTGACTGGCTATCGGATATCGCGGCGTTCGGCTTCATGATAATGGGGCTCAGCGCGCTAGCACTCAGTCAAATCCCCCACTCTCGCAGGATCACGCTTACCCGCAAGAGTCCCACAACACGAGTATTGCGTTGCGGCGCAACGCTGTTACTGGCCTTGAGTCTGCTGTTGAGCCTGACAAACCAGGGAGTTGTCATGGGAGCGGTAATCTGGACGCTGGCGATTACACCGTCAGGTATTGGCGTGACGATGATCCTCTGCTGGTACACACATCAGAGAAAAGAGTAGTCAGGCGCTTGCAGCTTAAATGCCTCAAGAACACTTGAACCGCTCTTAAAAAAAGCACCAGCACAACAGGCACGTCAAGACCATCGAATCACTGCAGCGACCAGAAACAAAAAACCCCCGAAGCCATCAGGCATCAGGGGTTTTCTATGTAGTGGTGCCCAGAGACGGAATCGAACCGCCGACACGGGGATTTTCAATCCCCTGCTCTACCGACTGAGCTATCTGGGCAAGGCCGTAATTAAACGTTCTTTACAGCAGAGACGTCAAGCAACAAATAAAAAAAGATCAATGAATACCATCGGTTACGATTATCCGCCGTTGGGATACAACTCCCCGTCAACCAGCCTGGACACTGCACGGTGCAAGCGTTTCAACAACGCCTGGATTCTGCTGGCAGACTCTGCACTCAAGGGCTCACGCAACAAACCGATTTCGCACTCATTACAGGCCGCCGCTAAAGCGACAGCGCCTACCGTGGCAAAAGAGCCATGCATACGGTGTACATGATTGAGCAATTTCGATGTATTGGCTTCTTGCAAAGCCTGCTGCGCCTGCGCCAGATCTTGATGCATGGTGGTGATAAACAATCGGTGCATGCTCGGTGAAAGCGTAATCCAGTCTTCAAGATCATCTTTTTGCACAACCTCTTCGCCAGCCTGCAACGTGGGCGGCTGCGGTTGTGCTGACCGGGAACAGTAGACTGACAAGGTCTGGCGCAAGGTTGTCAGACTCAGCGGTTTGACCAGCCAGACGTTCATCCCGGCCTTCAGGCATTGCTCTCCCTCCTCTCGCATCGCATTGGCTGTGACACCAATAATCGGCACCAGAGGGTCAAGCTCGCGCAAGCGGCGTGTCAGCTGATAGCCATCGAGCCTGGGCATGTTGACGTCGGTGATCACCAAATCGAACGACGCCTCATTCCAGCGCAACAAGGCTTGCTCACCATCCTCAGCCAACGTCACTTGCACGCCCAACGCCTTAAGCTGCTCCTTGAGAATCTCCCGGTTGACGGGATTGTCTTCCGCCACCAGAACGCTCAGGTCCAGGCGCCCAAGGGGTCGCTGCACACTGGAGATCGTCTGTTGCACGGTGCCGTGTGCAACCTGCATCAGCGTTCTGGCAATGGCACGAATGTCATAGGCATTGATCTCCCAGCCACGCTCTGTCTTTTGCGGCTGGCTGCGGCCCGTTTCGGTTGCAATCACACGCTCACCCGACCAGGGCAACGAGAGCTGCGGGTCAGGATCAACATCCAGCAAAATGGCCTGGCTGTCCGGGGTATCCGTTGCCGGAAATACTTGAGCACGCGCCCCCCAACGGCTTAACCAGTCGACCAGGAGCTGTCCGATATCATTGCGCGGAGTACGCACATAGACACTCACACCCTCAAGGTCAATATCGGCGCTGTTATCCAGCGAGCCTGCAATAACCGGCAAATTCGTATGCAACGAGAAACTGCTGCCCAGCCCCGGCTCACTGACCACCCGCAACGTGGCACCCATCATCTCGCTCAGTCGGGCACAAATAGACAGGCCCAGCC
>NZ_JCBCUZ010000044.1:0-24783 GCF_059862735.1 Pseudomonas sp. MF06569
AAGAACGTCGGCGGGCTGCAGTGCAAAGGGAGCAATTGGACGAGGCATGCCTGGAACCATCTCGGGGCGAGGGGTGCACAGTATATCGTTGTACGTTAGAAAATAAACTAACCGCTCACGACACTAGATCGTCCAGAACGAACCTTTTCAGGCCGACAGCGCCTTCATCAAACCATTAGCCCCCATGATTTTCATGACCCGTTTCAAGTTGTAGGCGAGAACGTTCAAGCTCATCTCTGCACTTACCCCTGCCAGCTTTCGCGTCAGGAAATGCGTTGCACCCATCCATTGTTTAAGCGTCCCGAAGGGATGCTCCACCGTCCGTTTACGGATTCGCATCATATCCGGCGCATTGCGCAGCCTGTCCTGCATTTCTTCCAGTACGGCCTCATGTTCCCAACGTCGGACCCGTCGCTCCGTGCTCGGTGTGCACTGCGACTTCAGCGCGCAGCCCTGGCATTTCGAACTCCAGTAACGGTGCAGCTTCAGACCTTTTTCAACGTAGGAGTAGTGCCAGATCAGCGCTTCGCCAGCCGGGCATATGTATTGGTTTTTTGCCGAGTCATAGATGAAGGCATCGATATTGAAACGCCCGTCCGCCTTGGCTCCAGAGGTCATTGGCTTGGGCACATAGGCGGTTATGTTGGCATCGTGACAAGCCAGGATTTGTTCGCTTTTGAAGTAACCTCGGTCAGCCACTACCGACAGCGTTTCCGATGCCATCGCCTCGCGGGCCTGCTTGGCCATCGAGCTGAGTTGATCGCGGTCGGAACCGACGTTAGTCACCTCATGTGCAACGATCAAATGGTGCTGAGTATCGACTGCCGTCTGCACGTTGTAACCGACGATTCCGGTGCCGCGCGTCATCATGGAACGGGCGTCTGGATCGATCAGTGAAACCTGTTTATCCGGCGATTCGTTGAGCTGGATTTCAATCGCTTGAAGCTCCTTCATTTGCGTCTTCAGCTTGGCGATTTTCTCTTCCAGTCGCACGGCGTTGGCCTCTGAGACATTTGGTTCTTGCCGATCGGCAGTATCGAGCGCGGCCAGGTAACGGTTGATGCTCGACTCAATGTCCTCCATTCGCCGTTTCAGTTTCGCGCTGGTGAAGTTTCGGTCGCGATTGTTGACCGCCTTGAACTTGCTGCCGTCGATGGCGACCAGATTTTCTCCGAACAGCCCCAACTGCTGACAGAGCACAACGAACTGACGGCAGACGCCTCGGATCGCCTTGCTATTGTCTTTTCGGAAGTTGGCGATTGTCTTGAAATCGGGTGTCAAACGCCCGGTCAACCACATCAACTCGACATTGCGTTGGGCTTCTCGCTCCAAGCGTCGGCTCGACTGAATGCGGTTGAGATAGCCGTAGATGTAGACCTTCAACAGGACTGCGGGGTGGTAAGCGGGACGGCCTGTGTCAGCCGGAATAGCACCGTCAAAACCCAAGGAAACCAGGTTGAGTTCATCGACAAAGACGTCGACTACGCGCACCGGATTGGTATCGCTGACGTAGTCGTCGAGGCTTTCGGGAAGTAAGGTACCTTGGCCTCGATTTTCACCTTGGATAAAGCGCTTCATGGGCGATCCCTGCGATGAATTCCTCAGAAATCATAGCAAGGGTTCACGAATGCGTTTTTACACACTCTGGGCCAATCGCTGCCTTTAGTGACGGGCCGCTATCGGCCGATCCTGTTGAAAAAGTCGGTTCGCCCAAACAGCCTGGTCATTGACTGGTTAAAACACCTTTTTTGCACACTGCTAAGTGAAATTTGAGTCCGGAAGCGCGCGATGGTGATTTCCACACTTACGGATTGATTACGCCTTCAAGGTGTCAACCCAACTAAAGCCGATTCAAGAACCCATGGGGCAACTCAACTTGTGCAACGAGCCCGCCGCCACAACGGTTTCTCAATAGCAACTCTCCGCCGTGCTGGTGTGCCATGGCGCGGGCCGAGGACAGGCCCAGGCCAACGCCACCGGAGTTACGGTTACGAGAGGGTTCAAGTCGGACGAATGGGGCAAAAACGTTTTCCAGCTCCGCTTCAGGAATCCCTGGCCCTTTATCGCTCACCTCGATGCGGACCGAGCACGAGTCACTGCTCAATTGTATGCACGGCAGCTGCGCATACTTCACGGCATTTTCCAGCAAATTGGCAGTGATCCTTTTAATGCCTACCGGGCGGCCGAAAAACACCAGATGGGGCGGGCCTGCAAAATCGACGACGATACCCTGATCACTGTAATCATCGATCACGGTTTGCAGCAGCTCTGAGAGATCAAAACTGGTGGCTTGTTCCTGTAGTGCCTCGTCGCGAAAAAAACCCAGAGCCGAGCTGATCATCGATTGCATTTCATCAGTGTCACGGATCAGCTTGCGTTGCTGCTCAATGTCTTCAATAAACTCGCAACGAAGCCGCACACGTGTGAGAGGCGCGCGAAGGTCGTGCGAGATCGACGCTAGCATGTGCGTGCGTTCGGCGATGAACTGCTGAATTTTCGCCTGCATGGTGTTGTAAGCAATGATCGCTTGGCGAATTTCATACGGCCCTTCGATATCAATGGGAGGAGCGTGCAGGTCCCCACCAAAGCGTTGTGCTGCGCTGGTGAAGCGTTGCAGTGGGTTAGCCAGTTGGCGTGTGGCGAACCAGGCGACCAACCAAGTCGCAACCAGGCCGAGGGCAATGACGATGGCAAAACGCAACGCAGCACTCACCCCCCAACTGCGTTGCGGTGGCGTAAACGACAACCAGCTATCGTCGCTCAGTTGTACCAACATGACATAGCGAGCTTGCGGGCTATCCGCGGGCCAATTGGCGGGCTGCAAGACTTCAATTTTGTGATGTGTCTCCCCCAGTAACTCACGCAAAACCGGCGCACTATCAGGGCCTAACAAGGTACCAGACACAGGCAGTTCGAAGCCGCTTCGGCGCTCGCGCCATTGCACCTCAAGGGTCGGATTGCTCGCTGCGCCCGCCAACTGCGCGCGCATTGCCGGGGGTGCCGCCTGGATGACTCGCGTAGTAGCAGCGACCTGGTCCAGCAATCCGATCTGATCCACCGGGGGTTTGGCCCAGACCCCGGCGACCTGAACAAACAGGGCATAGAGTACGAGCGAGGACAGCATCGCCGCGACTATGGTCAATGCAATCCGGCGTCGAAGAGTATCTATGTGCGGAATCAGACGGATCACGTCCGCGTCACCTTGGCGTTGAACATATACCCACCATTGCGCACGGTACGAATCAGATCTGGACGTTTGCTGTCTGGCTCTATTTTTCGTCGCAGGCGGCTGACTTGCACGTCAATGCTTCGATCAAAGGCTTCATGATTCTGCCCACGCGTCAGATCGATCAATTGCTCACGGGTAAGGATACGTTCAGGGTGCTCAAGAAAGACCACCAGTAGATCGAATTCACCGCCAGAGAGCGGAATCATTACATCTGCGGACGAACGCAGTTCGCGGCGCGTGACGTCCAGATGCCAGCCAGCGAAGCGGATAACCAGCCGTGCGTCTTCGATACGCGGGTGTACAGGATCATTCGCGCGGCGCAGCACTGCGCGTAACCGGGCAAGCAACTCTCTAGGGTCGAAAGGCTTGGTCAGGTAGTCATCGGCACCCAACTCCAGTCCGACAATACGGTCACTCAATTCGCCCATCGCGGTCAGCATTACCACCGGAATACGAGTATTGAGCCTCAACTTCTGACACAGGCTTAAACCACCCTCACCCGCAAGCATCAGATCGAGAATGATGAGGTCCGGACGATTGCGGTCGATTGCCGCCCACATGGCTTTGCCATCGGTGGCCAGTTCCACTTCATAGGCATGCATGAGAAAGAACTTCTCTAACAGCAATAGGATTTCCACATCGTCGTCGACGATCAGTAACCTGCTCACATTCAGTGATCCATGGTGCAAAAAGGAAGGTATCTAAAACTATTCTGGCGCGACGGTCATTTATTTCAATCGTGAAACATTTCTGCTTTGCGGACATGAATCAGACATCTTCAGGCAAAAACACTCAGGCAAGCTGCGCGCAATCTATTCCGGAGCGCCCTCCATGCAGACACTGAGCAGCAAAGACACATGCACCGACGCCTTGATCCTGAAGCAGCTCACCAGCAAGGTCTGGAACAACGATCCAGTACTTTTTCAAGAGTCGCGCATGACACTTTCAAGCGATCGTGAACGTATCGTCCTGATCAGTTACATCGAGCACTACAGTCCCGGAAGCGGCCAATGGGTGGAGTACTCCTACTCCGTGCCAGTCTGCGAGTTCACTCAATGGATCATGGCTAATGGCGTACTGAACATCGAGAACTCAGAGAACCGCCCGGGCGTCTGAGCACTGCAAGTACCATTAATTTAAAATCGATTCAGGAACGCAAAAAATGGGAAGACGTATCTCGCTACCGCTAGTGGCGACCCTATCCATTTCACTCACTGCTTGTACCAGCCAAACCATCAGACCCGAAGAGTATTCGGGCTTCTTGCATGACTACAGCCAACTGACGGAAAAAAAGCTTCCATCCGGAAAAAAGGTGCTGACTTGGGTGAGCCCGACACTGCATACCCACCATTACACCCGTGTGTATATCGAGCCGAGTCTTTTCTATCCAGAAATGCTACCGAGCGAACGCGCTCCGCAGTCAACGCTTTCGGCCGTAACCCATTACTACGATACCGCCCTCAAACACGAACTGGGCAAAGTGATGACTGTCGTCGAAACCCCAGGCCCCGACACACTCACCATCAGGTCCTCCATCATCTCTGTCGCGGCCAGGACGCAAAGCTTGCGATTTTATGAGTGGCTTCCCGTAACACTGCTTGCTGCCGGCGTCAGCACTGCTACCGGCATCCGCGACCAGGACAGTGAAATCACCACCGAAGTGGCTGTTCTGGATGCCGTCGACCAAGACGTTGTGGCGCAAATAGTGCGCAAAGAGACTGGCCGGCCACTGGACAATGATAAGCAGGTCATGACCCTGGATGATTTCAAACCGGTGCTCGATGGCTGGGCCATCGATATGCGGCAGGCATATTCATCCGGCGGGAAATAAGTACTCATACGTGGACACGCAACACTGTATGTCCCTTGGAGTTCGGCAGCCGCCAGGGAATTCGCCATCCTTGAATAGTAAAAGCTACGGGGGCTGGTGGGGTGGCCCACCGGAAGCCCTTGGGAATGGACAAGTTCCAGTCGTGGCAGCAACAGCATTCAGTCTTTTGGCTGGATAGAGACATTGGGGCAAACCCCCATGCCCACTTTCAAGCGAAAGCAAAATACCCCGCAAAGCACTCCATCCACTCACCGAAAAAGCCAGGTTGCGGAACTGATCGTAACCGTCCGGCCAGCACCCTCTGCTGACAGCCCTCCGAATTGGCCAAGATAGTGGACACCATTTTTTAGTGGACACTATCTTGGATATCATTGCCCCAGCCCGTCGACCCGGTCGTCGCCCCAACTTCCCGCCAGAGTTCAAACGCAAAGTTGTCGAAGCCACGTTCCAGCCTGGCGCCTCCGTGTCGTTGATCGCTCGTGAGCATGACGTCAATGCCAACCTGGTCTTTCGCTGGCGGCAGCAATATCAAGAGGGCTTGTTCGGCCCGGCCAGCCAGAGTGCAACGCTTTTGCCTGTCCAGGTGATCGAGGCGCCAATAGATTTACCGCAAGTCATTCAGTCACCGCCTGAGTGTCATTCCGTGATCGTTGTTGAGGCGGGAAAAGCCAAGCTGCGCATCACTGGCACGCCTGACCCGCAGACCCTGCAACTCATCTTGCAGCAGTTACTGCGATGATTGCTCCGCCCGCTGGAACCCGCATCTGGATCGCTGCCGGCGTCACGGACATGCGCCGTGGCTTCGACGGTTTAGCCGCACTGGTGCAGACTCAGCTTGAAGCCGATCCGTTCTCCGGTCAGATCTTTGCTTTTCGCGGACGGCGCGGTGACCGGATCAAATTGCTATGGTGGGACGGCGACGGGTTGTGTCTGTTTTGCAAACGGTTGGAACAAGGACGCTTTGTCTGGCCGCAAGCAACCAGCGGCAGCGTGTCGCTGACGGCTGCGCAGTTGTCGATGCTGTTGGAAGGCATTGATTGGCGCAGGCCAATTCGTACAGCACCCATCCTCGCGGTCTGACTTGCCACGCTGAAAAAATCCCAAGTAACATTCGGTCATGACGCTCGCGACCGACTCTTTGCCTAACGATCTTCAAGCCTTGAAGGCTCTGGTCTCTGCCCAGCGGGCAGAGATTGAGCGCTTGAAAATGATGATCGCCAAGCTGCGTCGTATGCAGTTCGGTCGCAGTTCCGAGCAACTGGACGCCATGATCGACCAACTCCAGTTGAGCCTTGAAGAGTTGCAAGTCAGCCAGACTGAACTGACACCACCAATCGAACCGCCCCCTCGCGTCGTCTCTCGGCGCAAGCCGTTGCCTGAACACCTGCCTCGCGAAATTCACGTCCATCAGCCCGAATCGCAATGCTCCGGTTGCGGTGGGAAACTTCGCCATTTGGGGGAGGATGTGTCTGAGGTGCTGGAGTACGTCCCAGCGCGTTTCAAAGTGATCCGCCATGTTCGCCCCAAGTGGGTTTGCCGCTGCTGCGAGCACATCGCTCAGGTGCCGGCACCGAGTCGCCCGATAGCCCGAGGCCTTGCAGGCCCTGGGCTACTGGCCCACGTGCTGGTCTCCAAGTTTGTTGACCATTTGCCGCTGTATCGGCAATCCGAGATCTACGCCCGTGAGGGCGTGGATCTGGAGCGCTCAACTCTGGCCGACTGGGTCGGCCAGAGCAGTCAATTGCTCAGGCCGCTGATCAACACCCTTGAGCGTCATGTCATGAGCGGCCATAAAGTTCATGCCGACGACACGCCGATTGGTGTACTTGCGCCGGGCAACGGCAAAACCAAAACGGCTCGCCTATGGACATACGTGCGGGACGACCGACCTGCCGGTTACACGACACCGGCGGCGGTCTGGTTTGCCTACTCCCCGGATCGCAAGGGGCAACATCCCCGTGCTCATCTCAAGAGCTTCAGCGGGATCTTGCAGGCTGACGGCTACGCCGGTTTCGCTCAGCTGTATGCTGCAGGCAGCATTCAGGAAGCCGCCTGCTGGGCTCACGCCCGCCGCAAGTTTTACGATGTCTACAAAGACCAGGCTTCACCACTTGCCAGTGAGGCGCTGCAACGGATTGCGGCCCTGTATGCCATCGAAAGCGAGATCCGCGGACAACCGCCAGATCATAGAAAAACGGTTCGGCAAAGTCGGGCGAGTCCACTGCTGGAGCACCTGCACGCGTGGCTTAACCAGACGCTGGCTCAACTGTCGAAAAAATCGACATTGGGCGGTGCAATCCTCTATGCCCTCAACCGGTGGCAGGCTTTAACGCGCTACTGCGATGACGGCCGAATCGAAATCGACAACAACGCCGCCGAACGGGCGCTGCGCGCCGTCGCGCTGGGCCGCAAAAACTACCTGTTTGCCGGTTCCGATGCCGGCGGAGAACGAGCGGCTGCGATTTACAGCCTGGTGGGTTCGGCCAAGCTCAACGACCTGAACCCGCAAGCCTATTTGACACACGTGCTGGAGCGCATCGCCGACTACCCAATCAATCGGGTCGACGAACTGCTGCCCTGGAACGTTTCTCTCACACTGACTGAATTCTGCGAGGCTGCCTGATCCATGGTTAAAACTGTCCGTTTACCCAAACCCGCCCCCGACCTGTTGCTGCTGCACATTGAGCTGAAGTGGATCACTCCGACGATCTGGCGTCGGTTCGCGGTGCCTGAAAACATCACCTTGGGCAAACTGCACCATGTCATCCAGGTCGTGATGGGCTGGAGTGATAGCCATCTGCATGAGTTTGAAATTGCCGGTGAGAATTACGGCATGCCCGACCCTGATGGTTGGGGGCCGACGGTAAACCCTGAAGCCCGTAAAACGCTGATCAAGGCGCTGAGCGGAAAGCGGACATTTAATTATCTCTACGACTTTGGTGACAGTTGGCATCACAGTATCAAGGTCGAAAAGACGTTACCGGCGGTTGCGTGTCCTCAGGTGCCGTACTGCATCGATGGCGCCAATGCTTGCCCACCGGAAGACGTGGGTGGCGGGCCTGGTTATGAGGACTTTCTGGAGGCCATGGGCAACCCCAATCATCCAGAGCATGACGACATGGTTGAATGGCATGGCGATGTTTTTGATCCGGCGGCATTTGAGTGCGAGCGCGTGAATCAGTGGCTTAAACGGATTAAGGTTTGAGTTGCAAGGCGGTGTAGTTCGGACGCTTACAACTGATCCAAAAAATTGCGGAAGTGATCGTCAAATCGCACGCATAAAAAAGCCCCGCAGACGTTAATCTACGGGGCTTTCGAATGTGGAGGCCGAAGCCGGAATCGAACCGGCGCGGGCGGATTTCAATCCACTTTTTACATATAAGTCATAAACTTACTGCTATTTCGATTCCGCTAATGCTTCAGATTTATACGCCTGAACGTCAAGTATACAAAGGGTTTCATTTCAAAATACGGAACCGATTTACCCCCCATTTCCTGCGCCCCCATCGACAATACAACGCTCATCAATTAGCGAAGCTTACGTACCTGCTGAGCTACTGCTATCGGCCAAATAACTGCCTGGGATGCATTTAGCCTGCGTCGCATTCCTTCGAGACCTGTTTGGGCACTACTACCATTATTTCGCTGGCCAGGGGAGGTATTGATATTCAATCCTCCAGGATTCGCAAGATTAATCGAGACGGCATCTTGGCGCTGAGATGCAAAGTATTGCATGCAACTCTCTTTTGAATCGCCGAACCTTCCGGCTCACCTGAATTTGGATTAACGTCGAAACGCGGGAAATTACTGCTGGCAATATCCAGTCGAATACTATGCCCGGCTTTAAAAACGTTACAGGTCGCAAAGGGCTCGATAGTAATCTTGAACGGTTTACCTGGAATCAGTAGCTCAGGCTCGCTCCACGAGTCGCTGTAACGACAACGAAAAATGCCGTCGGTAATGTTCATAGCGTAGCCTTGGGGGTAATCGGTGCTAGCCGGGTAGACGTCTACCAGCTTTGCAGTAAAGTCCGTATCAGGACAATCGCTCTCTACCCACAACTCAATACTCACTGGCCCGGCGACAACAACGTCTTCAGATAACGGCGCTGTTTCAAAACTCAATACATCTGCACGCTGTTTCAACGGCATGTCATTACCTTGAGAGCCGAAAAACTCCGAGCATTCAATCTGATCGAATGCTCCACCGACAAACACGGGAGCCCCTGACGTTAATGATCCACCGACCGTGGGTACAGGGTTAGTCGGATCTGCGTAATAGCTAAGGTACTGGGTATCTTGGGTGGGTTTGGACGGGCTCAGATCTCCGCTGTGAGTCAGAAATAACGATTGATCGACAGTGTCGGGCAACGGCCATGCACTCGCAGAAATCCAGCGGCCGTCATGCTCGATACGTCCTTCAGCATTGCGCGCACCACTCCCGCCTCCCATCAGAAACACCTGTACTTGGTGAGCTTCGTCAGGCTCGGTAACTGGTTGTGACAAATGGCGTTCGAACCAATTCAGCCGACATTCCAGCCAAGTTTTTTCAACCTGCCCGTCAAAAGCGGCTAGAGGGCCGAACTCTGCGTTACCACTGAATGTGATGTTACGGTCTCCATGGAGCCAAGGCCCCATGATGAGCCGCTGCTGAGCTTTGCGTCCGTTGGTAAATGCTTCGTAGTTGGCTAAGGTTGAGCTGACGTAGGCATCGTACCAACTCGACATGAACATGACCGGGATATCAGGAATAGCGTCGTAATAACCTTCGGCATACAGGCCGAGCTGCTGCCAGTAATCGTCGAAAGTACCGTGACTCCATTGGAAGAGCAGGTAGTCTTCGTACTCAGGCGAATGACGCAGCGGTGAATTCCCTGGGCTCCACGACATCCGGGCAAACCAGGAACGAATGTCCTCCTTTTGCAACGCTTCGAAGACCAAAGGATCAGCCTTGGCGGCTGGGCTTTCCTTGGCCTGCTTATAGGCCCATGTCGCCTGTTTGAGCTCGAAAGCGCCGCCTTGCCGTATCCCGCACTGGTATGCGTTAGCGAACCCCCCCGAATCCAGCACCATCGTCGTTAGGCCTGGCGGATTCAGGCATGCCATCGCCAACTGAGTGTGCGCAGCGTAAGAAAGCCCCATGCTGCCTACACGACCATTGCACCATGGCTGCTCAACCAGCCAGCTCAACGTGTCGAAGCCAAGCACCACGTCGCGCAGCGCGTCGACCAGAGGCTGCAACTGCACGCCAGTTACGCCAACCCATTGAGCCAACGTTGAGCGCGGAATCGCCAAGCCAGCTCGACCGAAAATCGACTCCTGGCGGTAAAGCGGAAGATGGTCGGCAAACTTGGCGATCATGACGTGGGCAAGCAGCCCGGCGGTCGGGATGCCCTTATCAATGACCTGCGCCGGAACCGGCGCCTGGATAAGCGTTTCGCAGTCATCGCATACCCGCGCCTGCGCGGTGTCTTCAAATAACAGGTACAGGCTTTCAATCTCCGCCGGCTTGAGCGCTTCCAGCGCCTCTCCAGTTTCCACAGTGAAGCGCAAGCCTTATCGATTTTTAATCGCCGGCGCCGCCATTCGCATCAATCAGTGATGCAGCCTCATCTACGGTGTGACGCATGATGTCGCTCCGTCATATGACTCATCACTTTATCGTCTTAGGCGCGTTAGGTGAGGGGGGCCGATTCAGTTCATATTCTGACAGCGTGTGCATTTACCCTCGGGTAATAGTCATAAAAATGGCGATTTTCCGTTCATTGGATTGATTTTATCTAAATTATTCAAAATAATGGCACAATCATTTTGATATCACGGGCTGTGTCCGATAGCATATAACTAGAAATACAAGGTCAAGCTATCGTCGACCTTTTTTCGTCTTAAAACTGTAAATCGGGTGAGTAGGGGTAGTGAGTGAGACCAGCAGATGACATTTCAACACTATTTAACAAGCTGGGTGCCAACCCGCCCCACCGCTTCAGCTTGGACATGGCCGAGGTGACCAACCTGATCTACTTGTCGCTGCGTGCTCGTGCAAAACGGTGGTTAGCATGAGCCCGCTGGGTAGTTTGGCCCTGGTAGCACTCGGCACGGTGATGTTTGCAGGCAACGCGCAGTCGCAAACCTGCGACTGGCCGCTGTGGCAGAACTACGCCAAGCGCTTCGTGCAGGACGATGGACGGGTACTGAACTCGTCCATGAAACCCAGTGAAAGCAGCTCGGAAGGGCAGTCCTATGCGATGTTCTTCGCCCTAGTCGGCAACGATCGTGAAAGCTTCGATAAGCTGTGGACCTGGACCAAAGCCAACATGTCGGGCTCTGACATCAGCCAGAACCTACCCGGTTGGTTGTGGGGCAAGAAAGCCGATAGCACTTGGGGCGTCATCGACCAAAACTCCGCCAGCGACGCAGATTTGTGGATGGCCTACGCGTTGCTCGAAGCGGCTCGCGTGTGGAGTGCACCGCAGTACCGCACCGACGCGCAATTGTTGTTGGCCAACGTTGAACGCAACCTAATCGTGCGTGTGCCAGGCCTGGGCAAGATGCTGCTGCCAGGCCCGGAGGGCTACGTGCATGCGGGCGGTTTGTGGCGTTTCAATCCGAGCTATCAAGTACTTGCACATCTGCGTCGCTTCCAGAAAGAGCGGCCGAACGGCGGTTGGAGCGAAGTCGCCGAAAGCAACGCGCGGATGCTTGCTGACAGCGCCAGCAACCCCCATGGCCTCGCGGCCAACTGGGTCGGCTACCGCGCCACCAGCGCCAACACCGGGCTGTTTGTGGTTGACCCGTTCTCCGATGATCTGGGCAGCTACGATGCGATCCGCACTTATATGTGGGCCGGCATGACCGCCAAGGGCGATCCATTAGCCGCGCCGATGTTCAAATCACTGGGCGGTATTTCACGCGCGACGGCTGCATCGGCTAGTGGCTTTCCACCGGAAAAAATCCACGTCCTGACCGGTGAAGTCGAGAAAAACAACGGCTACACGCCGATGGGGTTCTCGGCTGCCACCCTTATTTTCTTCCAAGCCCGCGGCGAAACCGCCCTAGCGCAGCGGCAAAAGGACAAGGTCGACGAGGCGCTCACCAAAGCCCTGGATCCTTCGGCTCCAGACAGTGCGCAGCCGATCTACTACGACTACATGCTCAGCCTGTTCAGCCAGGGCTTTACCGATCATAAGTACCGTTTTGAACAAGACGGTATGGTCAAACTTTCCTGGGAGGCCGAGTGCGCCGTCACACGCTAGCCATTGCCATTTTCGCTGCCTTAGCCTCAACCACCAGCTTTGCTGAAACCAGCGACCCGCAATCCCTGCTGATCGAGCAGGGCTATTACTGGCAGACTAAAAAGAACCCCGAACGCGCCCTCGAAACGTGGCAGAAACTGCTGCGCCTGAGCCCTGATCAGCCAGATGCGTTGAGCGGTATCGGCCTGATCCAGGTGCAACAGAACCGCCCGGCTGAGGCGCAGAAGTACCTGGCCCGCTTGCAAGCGTTGAGCCCAATACCGCGCCAGGCCTTGCAGCTGGAGCAAGACATCACCGTTGCCGTTCCCGACAACGCAAAGTTGCTCGAGCAGGCTCGTGAACTGGGTGAGCCGGAAGCCGAGCGTGAACAAGCAGTGGCCTTGTACCGCAAGATTTTTCAGCACCGCCAGCCTCAAGGTTTGATCGCCCGTGAGTATTACAACACCCTTGGTTTTACCGCCAAAGGTACCAATGAGGCCATCGTCGGTCTGCAGCGCCTGAGCCGTGAGCGTCCCAATGATCCAATCGTTGCGCTATTCCTCGCCAAGCATCTGGCGCGCAACCAAGCCACGCGGCCTGACGGTATTCGTGCCCTGGCCAAGCTGGCATCGAACAACGATGTGGGTGGTAACGCCGATGAGACCTGGCGCTTTGCGCTGATCTGGCTCGGCCCGCCGAAGCCGGACCAGGTGTCGCTGTTCCAACAGTACCTCACCGCGCATCCGGATGACGCCGAGATTCGTGCGCTGATGAACAAAGGGATCACCCTAGGTAAAGGTGGCGGTACATGGCAGCGTGATCCACAGATGACCAAGGCCTTCAAGGCGTTGGATGACGGCGATCTGAAAACTGTCGAGCTATTACTGACCGCGCGCCTTGCGCAAAAACCCAATGACGTGGATGCCCTCGGTGGAATGGGCGTGTTGCGCCAACAACAAAAGCGTTACAGCGAAGCGGAAAACTACCTTGTCCAAGCCTCGCACTTGCCCGGCGGTGCCGCGTGGAAATCCGCCCTGAATGACGTGCGCTATTGGAACCTGATCAGCCAGAGCCGTGACGCACAGCGCGTCGGCCACAGCGCTCAGGCCCGTGACCTAGTGGCCCAAGCCGAACGCCTGAATCCTGGCCTGCCTGGCGCGGCTGTCACGTTGGCGGGTTTCCAATTCCAGGACAATCAGTTCGATGCTGCCGAAACCGGCTACCGCAAGGTGCTGGCCAGTCATCCAGAGGACCTGGATGCCTTGAGTGGCTTGATCAACGTGCTGTCCCAATCGGGCCAGCCGGATAAAGCTTTGAAGCTGATAGACTCGGTGTCGCCGACCCAGCGCGCGAAGTTCGCACCTAGCGTTAAAATCAACGCATTGCGCGCCACACAGATTGGCAAACTGGCCGAGCAACGCGGTGATGTAAAAGGCGCACAAGCCGCCTATCGTCAGGCCCTCGATGTAGATCCGGAAAGCCCTTGGACGCGTTTTGCCCTGTCGCGCATGTACCTGCGCGACGGCCAGATCCGCAACGCACGTGCCTTGATCGACGGCTTACTCAAGACTCAACCCAACGAGCCGGATGCGCTGTACACCAGCGCCATGTTGTTGGCGCAATTGAGCGAGTGGGATCAGGCCGAGACCACTTTAGGGCGTATCCCTACGGCGCAGCGCACGGCGGACATGAACGAGCTCGCGGTGGATATCGCGCTGCACCAGCAGACCGGCGTCGCCATCGAAACCGCTCGCCGTGGCCAGCGCCCGGAAGCCTTGGCGTTGCTGGGGCGTTCTGAACCGCTGACCCGCAATAAGCCTGAGCGTGTGGCTGTGCTGGCCGCCGCTTATGTGGACGTCGGCGCTGTGCAGTATGGCTTAAACATGATGCAGAATGCGGTTGAAAACAACACCAACCCTACCTCCGACCAGAAACTGCTGTATGCCAACGTACTGCTCAAGGCCAACAAATACAGCGAGGCGGGCGAGATCCTACGCGAAGTACAGGGCCAGCCTTTAACCGAAACCGGGCGCCAGCGCTACGACGACTTGATCTACCTGTACAGGGTCAAGCAGGCCGATGCCCTGCGCGCGAAGAACGACCTAGTGGCCGCCTACGACATGCTGTCCCCGGCACTGGCCCAGCGTCCCAACGACGCTCTGGGCGTTGGAGCCCTGGCGCGGATGTATGCCGCCAGCGGTAATGGCAAGAAGGCCATTGAGCTGTATACGCCGCTGATCCAGCAGAACCCGAACAACGCACACCTGCAACTTGGCCTGGCGGACATCGCCCTGAAGGTTAATGACCGCGGCTTGGCACAAAGCGCCAGTGACAAGGCGCTGGCTCTGGAACCGGGTAACCCGGAGATCCTCACGTCGGCCGCACGCATCTATCAAGGCCTGGGCAAGAACAGCGAAGCCTCTGAATTGCTGCGCAAGGCCCTAGCGATTGAAACCGCGATGAAAGCCAAGACCCAGGTAGCCCAGGCTGACGCCTCAAGTACTTCGTACAACCCGTTCGTGGGTGTGCTAGGCCAGCGTCGCCAGGTTAATAACCTGACGGTTTCTGGCACCATACCGCCACCGATCGACGCGCCGACCAAGTCCGTGGCGTCCAACGATCTGAGCGACCAGTTTGTGCCACCGTCGAACATTGCCTCTATCGACAACCCCGAGCTGAGCCCGGCGCGCCGAGCACTGGATAACATACTTCGCGACCGGACCGATTACGTGGTGCAGGGTTTGAGCGTACGTAGCAACAACGGCGAGAAAGGCTTGAGCAAAATCACTGATGTTGAAGCTCCGTTTGAAGCGCGGATGCCGGTGGGAAATAACACCTTAGCGCTGCGGGTGACGCCGGTGCATTTGACGTCTGGTGCGGTAAAAGGTTTCGGAGCGCAGCGCTTTGGCGGTGGGACCAATGATGATCTGGGTAAGCAAAGCGACAGCGGCGTCGGGTTTGCGATCGCTGTAGAGAATCCTGATCAAGGGTTGAAGGCGGATCTGGGGGTCAGCCCGATAGGTTTTACTTACCATACATTGATCGGTGGCGTGAGTGTTGCGCGACCGTTTGAGGCGAATTCGAACTTCCGCTACGGCGCGAATATTTCTCGCCGCCCAGTGACCGACAGTATGACCTCATTCGCCGGCTCAGAAGATAAGCGCACTGGTGAAAAATGGGGCGGTGTGACCGCTAACGGCGGTCGTGGAGAGTTGAGCTACGACAACCAAGAGCTGGGTGTTTATGGCTATGCCTCGTTACATGAAATGCTTGGTAACAACATAGAGGACAATACCCGTCTGGAACTGGGCAGCGGCATCTACTGGTATCTGCGCAATACCCAACAGAACACTCTGACCTTGGGCATCAGTGGTTCGGTAATGGGGTTCAAGGAAAACCAGGGTTATTACACCTACGGTCATGGCGGTTACTTCAGCCCGCAACGTTTCTTCTCTCTAGGCGTACCGATCCGTTGGGCCCAGAGCTTCGACCGTTTCAGCTACCAAGTAAAAACTTCGGTAGGCGTGCAGCATATCGAACAAGATGGCGTCGATTACTTCCCGGGGCACAGCGATCTTCAAGACAGCCAGACCGTGGGTAATCGCACCTATGCCAGCGACAGCAAAACCGGCCTCGGCTACAGCCTCAACGCTGCCGCCGAATACCGCCTCAGCTCGCTGTTCTACTTGGGTGCAGAACTCGTTGTCGACAACGCCCAGGACTACCGCCAGTACGTCGGCAGTGCTTATCTGCGCTATTTGTTCGAAGACCTGAGCGGGCCTATGCCATTGCCGGTCAGTCCCTACCGGGCCCCTTATTCCAACTGATTAATCGGAGCATTAATGCCTGTTTCTGCGATTGCCGGCCTAACCATGCTGGTATTGGGCGAAAGTCATATGAGCTTTCCCAATTCGTTGCTCGACCCGCTGCAAGACAACCTCACCAAGCAAGGCGCAGTGGTTCACTCCATCGGTGCCTGCGGTGCAGGTGCGGCGGATTGGATTGTGCCGAAAAAAGTCGAATGCGGCGGCGAACGTACGCCCACCGGCAAGGCCGTGATCTATGGCAAGAACGCCATGAGCACCACGCCGATCCAAGAGCTGATCGCCAAAGACAAACCCGACGTGGTTGTGTTGATCATCGGCGACACCATGGGCTCCTACACCAACCCGGTATTCCCTAAAGCCTGGGCCTGGAAAAGCGTGACGTCGCTGACCAAGGCCATCGCTGAAACCGGCACCAAATGCGTGTGGGTAGGCCCGCCATGGGGCAGGGTCGGCTCCCAGTACAAGAAAGACGACACTCGTACCAAGCTGATGTCGTCGTTCCTGGCCAGTAACGTGGCACCGTGCGCCTACATCGACTCGCTGACCTTCTCCAAGCCGGGCGAGTGGATCACCACCGACGGCCAGCATTTAACTATCGACGGTTATCAGAAGTGGGCCAAGGCGATCGGTACTGCCCTAGGTGACCTGCCACCATCGGCCTATGTTAAAGGAAGTAAATAATGAAACGGATATCTGTGGGCCTGTTGACCTTGCTAGCTAGCGTCAGTGCCTACAGTGCCGACATCCCGTTGTACCCGACTGGTCCAGAGCAAGACGCGGCGTTCCTGCGGTTTGTCAACGCCACCCTCGGTGAGTTGAAGCTGGTGGCGGACGGCTCCAAGGCCAACCTGGTGTTGAGCGGTGACAAAGCAGTGTCGGAGTTCCTGCCGGTGGTCGGTGGCGACAAACCGATCAAAGGCGTGTTGAGCAAGGCTGGCAAAAACACAGACTTCTCCGTGAAAGTGGCGCATGGCGAATTCGCCACAGTGTTTGCACTGGCCGACGCTAAGGGTGCCATGCGCCAATTGGTGGTACGCGAAGTTCCAGACGACTTCAATGCGCTCAAGGCTTCCCTGGCGTTTATCAATGCCGACGCCACCTGTGCCGATGCCGGTCTGGAAGCCGTGGCGCAAAAAGCTGAGCTGTTCAAAAAGGTCGCTGAAGGTGCATTGCAGCGGCGTATGATCAACCCGGTGGAGTTGTCAGTGCAGCTCAAGTGCGCCGGTGCGCCGGTGGGCCAGCCGCTGACGCTCACCCTTAAGGCGGGCGGGCGCTACAGCGTGTTGGCCGTTCCTTCAGACAAGGGCTCGAAGTTGCTGTTCGCCTCTGACGCACTCGTTAACTGATCGAGCCCAACACTACCATATGGCCATGTCGTCCATCGTACGCGGTGTAATTGCTAACTCGCGCCACCGGCGAAGACTTCGACGTAACATTCGTGGGGTGGGAACAGGGGAATAAGGCGGTCGGCCAGACGGCGTTTGCCGCCCATCCAAGGAATGATGGGTGAAGACATAATGTGCAAGACCTTTTCTGTATGGATTGACAGGTGCTAGGCTCGCTCCGCTTTGTGCACGAAGCAGGAGCCTTGACTGGGCTTGCAGGAATTGTCTGCGGGTTTGGTGGCCGGACTGGATGTTGACGCATCCAGCTTCGGCCGCTCCTTTTACTTTGTGCCTGATACTTCTTTGGCATAGGCCTGACAGGCCTGCAGCGCGATCAATCCTTGGTCGCCGTCGCCGGTGATTCCGATAATTCGTTGAGCATGCGCTGGGTCAAGTTGGGCTCTACGGGCGCCATAAACCACACCGCCGGCGCCGGTGGTGGTTTGCACTGCATCACAACCAGTTCCGGCGGCGTCGAGTTTGACTGACAACCGCAGGTCAGCAGTAGCAAGGCGATCACGCAGGCGTGCCTGTTTAGTTTTTTCATCAGTAAGGGCTCTGTAATGGGCTTGGTCGCTGGCTGCCAGCCATTGCTCCAGGGCAAGGCGCTTGCCCTGCTCCGCCAGATTTTGTGCGGAATTGGCATTGGCTAGATTGGTTCGCTCGGTTTGGTGGTCAGCTTCTTTGGCGGCCAACTGCTGACCGTAGGCGTTAGCCTGCCAAGCCCATGCGGCCCATGCGCTGCCAGCCATCAGGGCAAGGTTGACCAGCAGCACCCCGCCCCACTTCACAGCATCGATCTTCACGCCAACACCTTGAGCGCACGGGCATACAGCGCCTGACGATCCTCCGCGCCATTCTGGCCACCATTGATGCGCTGAGTGATCTGGTCGAACCGGCCAGCGTCAGCCAAGGTGTTGAGCCCCCTGCTCGCCCAGAACCATGCCGCCGACATGCAGGCGTGCTGTGGCTTCTCCAGCAGCTCGGGCTGCTTAATCAGATCAATGCCCAACGCTTCGCGGCACGCCATGTAATTTACCCGACCGGTGATTTGGATCAGGCCACGCCCTCGGTACTTGGAGCCGTCACCCGTCACGGTATTACCCAGGTCTTTGCGGCCTTCGTATCTGGCTTGGGCGGCTGTTGGCCCCCAGATTTCTTTGACGTATTTCAGTTGGCCAGACTCGTGGCCAATTTGCGCTATAAACGCGGCCACGCGCTTGGAGCCAATGATCTGGTAACGCACCATCGCGGCGTTGAGTACCGGCACAAAAACGCTGGCAACTGGACCAGCGTTGGGGAGAATCTGCAGGAGTTGTTGCTGGGTAATCGACATAAGTGGCCCTTACGAAAAAACCCGCACAAGGCGGGTTGTATGAGGTCGGTTTGGGGGTTACAGCTCGATGACTTGTAGCGGCGCCTTAACCTTGGCTTTCTTGCCTTTGGCCTTGGCTTTGCCCTGTTTCCCGGCATTGCATTCGACGGTGGTACTCCAGCCACTTTGGGTGAAGATCTGCTCGACCGAGTCCACCAGGTACTCGCCATCAAGACCGGTTTTAAAGCCTTGGGCGTTGATGCTGCGTTCAGCAAATAGGTCGGTTCGCCCGGGCATTTCCAGACGCACCGCAGCGGTGGAGCGGTTAAAGGCGGACAGTCGGGCCTTGGCCGCTTGTTCGGCGGCGGATTTGTTGGGGTAGATGTGGCGGTCGGTGTGTACAGGCGGCATACCGTCCGAAGCGTCTTCGTTGTCCAGGGTGATGATCGCCAACTTGCCGGTTTTCTTGTTTTGATGCTTGGCGCTGACCGCTTTGTGGGTGCTGCGATCCGCGAGGCGAAATTGCCAGCGGCTGACATCGCTGCGGGTCAGGGTGATCGCCCCCAGCACCTTGCCGCTTGCGCTCTGTCCGGCTTCGCGTTGCAAGACCAATAACTTGCCATCGGCCACTTTGGCCGTGCAACAGCGCGGGCATGTACTTGGCCATGTCCTTGGGGCCAAACGCGCCAATGTCACCGGCCGCCGCGACCTGGCCGAGCATGGCGCCCATGTCTTCCTTGGCAACACCCGCCTCTTTGAAGGCACTGAACAGGGTGGCGATGGTTTCGGCTTCCATGCCCTGGCCGTCGACCAGGTCCGCGATCAGTGGCGCATAATCCACCGACTCTTCCCAGCTAATGCCCTTTTCAATCAGGCCGCTGACCGCACTGGCCAGCGCTTTCTGGCTCATGCCTTTCTGGGTCGCGACCTGGGTAATTTTGTCAGCCATCTGCTTTTCAGCGTCAGTGCCGGCCGTGTGTGCCCAGATCGCCATTTGACGGATTTGCGCTTGGTAGTCCGCCGATATCTTGGTAGGCACCGCAACCGCTGCAATGCCGATCGCGGCTTTTCCAAGGGTGTTTTTCATCCCGGCCCGACCTTCATTGAACTGGGTATGACCTTTGGCTTTTAGCTCGGCACTGCGGGCTGTTCGGCCCAATACGTTATATGCCCGGTCAAGCCGCCTGACTTCCACACCCTGCTTGCGCAGGCTATCGAGGTTGGAGTTCAGACGAGTCAACAGCATGGACGCACCGGCGGCGCCACTGTCGTGGGCTTTTTTCCATTCGTTGCGCAGGCGAATGGTGTCGCCGATCTGGCGTTGCATCACCCGGGCCTTGGCCCCGGCGACTTCAAGCTTTTTGATTCGGCCTTCAACATCTTTAAAGGCGTTGCCCACGGTAGCGCTGACAGCCCCACCGATGACGAGGCCGAGCGCAAGTTTGTTCGCCATGTGTTCGCCCTGCCCTGTGGTTGAGGCTCAATCTGTGAGCCACCAGACAATTTCCGAGAACGACATAGCCATGATCTCAGCGGCGGAAAAACTCGTTTCCGACGCCAAGCGCTTGGCCAGGTATTTCAAGGTCGCGGGATTACAGTTCGTCTTCGTTGACCAGACGAAAATAGCCTTCCTGTACTCGCTGATAGTCCAGCAACTTCAGGTGCTCCAACGTGCGGTTGAGGAGCACCAGGTCGCTGGGCTTGGCTGATGTGTCTGGGCCGGCAACGAAGGTGTCACACAGACCGATGATTGAGGTGGACGGCAGCGCAATGATGCGCGCACCGGTATCGACCAACGCGACGGTGACGCCGTGAAAACGGCTTGCTGTACTCATAAAGGCATTCTCCAGAAACGACAAAGCCCCGACTGGCGGAGCTTGTGTGGGTCAAACGGTAGATACGAAAACGCCCCGGAATGCGGGGCGCTATAGGACGTGCTCTTTGATCCACTCGGGTCGCGTCGGCCGGTGGTCAAGCGCTGGAAAGTCCGGGCCCTGTGGCCAGTCGCGCAGTTGCTGCAGATAGGCCAGCAGTTGTGCGAATTGCTCTGGCGTGAGCGTGGTGCTTAAAGCCAGGTCCTGTTCGTCACGGTGACGCTCGCGCAACCACTTGAGCGACGCTAACTCACCGTCGCGCCACTGGCGTTCGATCTCGGAATAGTCAGGTTTCAGTTCGGGGAGCGGCTCTTTGGTAATCTTTCCATCATTGGAAAGCATCCAGGCACCGTCGACTTCGTTGATGGTGCGCAGCCAGAGGTCGCCATCGACCGAGACAGTGCCTGCTGGCAGTGGGTCAGGCACCGTGGCATTGATGGGAAGGCGCGTGTGCAAGGTGCCGTCTTCATTAAAAACGATGTAGTAGCGTTTCATCTTAAAACCCCAGGGCGAATACAAAGGCGGGACCGTTGAGCGAACCGGGCAGGCCATTGCCAAACCTGGCGCTAGTTAACGTAGGTTGCTCCATGACTTCTAGGGTGCCTTGCGACCAACCGATGAACATGCCATTAAGGCCATCCACCCAGCCGCATGCACTAGTCGCGCCGCAGTCGAAGCCATCCAACGCCATACAGGTCGACTGGTCATCATCACCGCTCCAAGCCGCATCGCATTGGCAAGTCAGCTTGTCGATACTTTCACTCCATTCGGGGGTGATGCAGCATGAAAAAGTTACTGATTGGATTGTCAGGCCGCGCCCGCTCGGGCAAAACAACCGCTGCCAAACACCTGGTCTGCAAGCACAACCTCCAGACATACGCATTCGCAGACCCGCTGCGTGAAGGCCTGACAACCATCTTCAACCTTAGCCCACGTGACTTTGACGACGAGAACAAAGAACAGCCAATCGCCTGGCTAGGCCGCTCCGCACGCGAACTGATGCAGTCGATGGGCACCGAGTGGGGCCGTAATCAGGTGCACCCAGAACTGTGGCTGCTTCTGGCCGAGCAAAATCTTGGATTCCTCGAACAAACCAACACAGCAGCCTCCGGCTTTGTGATTAGCGATCTTCGTTTCGAAAACGAAGCGGCTTTCGTTCGGGAGAAAGGCGGCCTGGTCATTCATTTGCTACGCGAAAGCGCACCCGATGTGAACCCACATATCAGCGAAACCGGGATAGCAATACACGACAACGATTTCGTGGTGCACAACGACGAAACGATTGAGCAGATGACAGGCCAACTGGACGAGATCTTCAATGCTCTTTGCGCTCGCGCAGCGGCTTAAGGAGCAGTCACATGAACCGAACCCTGGATGCTACTGCCGCCCTACTAGGCTTGAAACCACGCGCCTTTCGCAGTCGCTTACGTGAGCTTGGCATTTTGACTCAGAACGGTGAACTGGCCAGCAAGCACCGAGACCAGGGTTATCTGTATGTAGACACGCGCAGTCGCTGGAACGCGAACATCAACAGGCATGAAGCGGCCCCGGGTGATCAGCTTGGAGAACGTGAAGCAAATCCTGCATTGGGGACCCCTGGTGGCCAAGCGCTGCAAGTCGACCGGGCGCGTCATCAAGCTGGGTGGCGTCATTGCAGAGCCAGGAAGTAGTGCCGGTCAGCGAGCAGTTCTTGGTGCCCGACCCAAAGCGCCGCGGTCAGACTTGGGCGGTATTTGTCGCCGAGCTGCAGCGCCTGGGCTACGTCGTCGAATGGCGCGTGATCAAGGCTTGCGACTTCGGCGCGCCCACCAGTCGGGAACGCCTGTTTATGATTGCCCGCTGCGATGGTCAGCCCATCGTGTGGCCCGAGCCAACCCACGCTAAAAAGCCCAGCAAGGGCCAGCAGAAGTGGCGCACAGCCGCCGAGTGCATCGACTGGACCATCCCGAGCAAAAGCATCTTTGGCCGTAAAAAAGACCTGGCCCCGGCCACCTTGCGTCGAGTCGCCAAGGGTATGCGCAAGTTCGTCCTCGATGCTGCCAACCCTTTTATAGTCCCGATCGCGAACTGGTCCGGGGAGAGCGTACAGTCTGCGGACGAGCCGCTGCGCACCGTGACTTCCTACCCCAAAGGCGGCGCCTTCTCGGTTGTCAGCCCGGTGCTTATGGGTGCGGGTGGCCCGGTGTATTCGGGCAAGCCTGTAACCGTCGACCAGCCAGTCGGCACCCTGATGACGCAGAATCATCGTGCGATTGCATCGGCATGCATAGTTCAGGCTGGGCATGGAGAGGGATCTGGCATAAGTAAACGCCGTAGCCACGGAGTGAATGACATCTGCGGTCCGATCGGCACGGTTACCGCCAGTGGTGGCGGTCAGTCCATCGCTACTGTGTTCATGGCCCAAATGAATGGCGGCTTCAACACAACTGCCGCGAAAAGCATCGAAGACCCCATGACCACCGTGACCAACACCGGAAGCCAGCAACAACTGGTCACCGCCAACCTGGTGCACTTGCGGGGCAACTGCGATGCCAGGGACTCAAACGACCCACTGCACACCATCAGTGCGGGCGGCACCCATCACGGGTTGATGACGGCATTCCTTGAACGTCAGTTCGGCGCCAGTGTCGGCCAGGGCCTGAACGAACCGGCCCTCACCATCACAGCGGGCGGTGGTGGCAAGAGTTCGCTGGTCGAGCTGCAGCTCTCACCAGAGGTTGAAGCCGGTGCGCTACGAGTAGCGGCCTTCTTGATCAGCTATTACGGCACCGAGAATGTGAGCGACGCCAGCGAGCCAGCGCCAACCATCACCACCCGCGACCGCCTGGCACTGGTCACCGTGACCATCAAAGGCACGCCGTATGTGATCGTCGACATCTGTCTGCGGATGCTGCAGCCGGCTGAGCTATACAAAGCACAGGGCTTCCCGGCGGACTACATCATCAGTCACGGCGCCGACGGCAAGCCCTTCACTAAAACCCAGCAGGTGCATATGTGCGGCAACAGCGTCAGCCCGCCACCTATGGCTGCATTGGCCCGAGCAAACGACCCGTGGCGTGTGGCTGAGCGTCATGCGGAAGCAGCATAAATAAGCTTTTCATCACTTGCCTCATCAAGGGATGGACTTTAATAGCCTGAATCTATAGCTTTTCTTGCCTAACAAGAGCATGTGTAGTGGTCTAATGAAACCGGACACCCTTTTAGGCGAGAATACTCGCCAGATCGAGGTGTCAGATGACCAAACAACGCCGTACCTTTTCCGCTGAATTCAAACGCGAGGCTGCCGACCTCGTGCTCAAGCAAAACTACAGCTTCATCGAAGCCAGTCGTTCACTGAGTGTTGGTGAGTCGGCGCTGCGCCGCTGGGTCGACCAGCTTCAGCAAGAGCGCACCGGCGTCACGCCCCAGAGCAAGGCCCTGACACCAGAGCAGCAAAAAATCCAGGAGTTGGAAGCTCGGATTGCTCGCCTCGAGCGCGAGAAATCAATATTAAAAAATCTATGGTCACCCCCTTTTTTGCAATGCTGATTCATGGGCGAAGTAGTTGGCTTGCTTAAATCTATCCGGCGTCTATTGGATGATTCACCCGCGCCATGATGAGAGTCGCGCCTGACGATCCTGAAAAGGCTAACGGCTTCTTGCTGAGCCAATTTTTAAAACAGGTTATTCGTCAGGCCGGTAGGCCGTTTACGTCATCTATTATTCAGCTATCGCAAAACCTGTAAGGTAAATCGTGGTACAGCAACAACTGCAGAATCAGGCGTTCAAGGCGTCTGGCCCTGCTTCGTATTGCGTATGGTGCGCGGCCATCGCCCAAGCGATACGCGCCAGCTTGTTAGCCAAGGCACAGGCCACGACATTAGAGTGGCGTCGGCTCAGCAATGAGCGAACCCAGTCGGCCAAGGCTCCTTTCTGGTGATCGAGTCTCTGCATGTAGACCCTGGAACATTGCACCAACAACTGCCGAAGGTGCTTGTCGCCGCGTTTACTGATCCCCAGTAAGTTGGCCTTGCCGCCGGTGCTGTATTGCTTGGGTACCAAGCCCACTGATGCGGCAAAGTCCCGGCTGCATCGGTACTGCTTGCCATCGC
>NZ_JCBCUZ010000045.1:0-24209 GCF_059862735.1 Pseudomonas sp. MF06569
AGATATTAGCCAGTACCTGATGCATCACTACAACTGGATCCGACCTCATCAATTTAACGATGGATTGGCCCCAGCGAAAACGGAAGAAAAACTCAAAACCGTGTCCGGGATGAGTTGACCACTACACTTCACGTACATGAATATATTCATTCGTTACACAACTTAAGTACTGATATTGGTTTTGAATTGCTCTATTCAAGCCTTGTGCTCTTACCTACGTTTGTGACGAAAACCGATAAGCACGGACATTTTCACGCAGAAGCGGACGCCTTAGGTATGAATGAGCAGTTCGACTTTTGGGCCACCAGCACCCAGGCACTCCGAGGTACAAGCGTTAAGGCTACGGCTCTACCCAGAACTGCTGACTCTTGGTACTTTTCGCCGACCCATTCCAAAGTTTGGAGCCTTGGATTAGATACCAAGATTGCATTTGTGACTAAAGGGTTAAATATCATCGTGACAAGCGCTGGCCGCGAGCACGAGGTAGACATAAGTAATATCGGTTTTGATTTTCTTACCGAAGGAGTCGCGTACGAGGTAGATCGTGAGGTGAGGCGAAATAGTGGAGTTCCTGAGTTTCAGTTGGACTTGAATATGCCTCTGCATCCTTATCTTTCGTACAGGAAGGTTGTTGATCATCTTATCGGTAGAGAAAGTTCTGCAGTGGAACGCATCAAGATTGGTGTCTGCGCACTCCTAACACCTGCGGCATCAAATGGTTTTTTTGAAGCATGCGAGGCAGTACATTCAGATGCATTCGAGGTTTTCGAAGCGCAGACTTTTAAGAGATTTAGGGAGTCCGTCGAAGGCAAGATCGAAAGGGTCAAACAGCTTATGCAGTTTTTTCCCGGAGATGATGTGATGGCGAAAGGTTTTTCAATAGTGCTGCGTTTAGTTTTGTCGGGGCTTAACGTGCGCAGGGTAAGACCTTACTTGGAATTAGAGTTTCTGAAAGAACCCCTGAGTAGTAATGGGTTTAAATCACTCGTGGCGCGAATGCAGGATCATTGCGTGCTTCAGCAAAAGCCTGAGGGCAAGATTGATTTTTACTGGGGCGGGAGTGGCGTCGTCCAAGTTGACGACAGTCAACTGCAATGCTTGGGAGCATTTCAAGCCTCGCTTTACTTCACTCAGCTACATCTCGACGCGGAAGCAAGGCTTCACTCGACTAGCTCTTTGCCTGAGTCAAAATGCCCGTTCAAGGGGGCTTGCGCTGCCGAGGAAATTCAGGCGAACCCAGAGCTTTGTAGTGTCGCTCCGTGGAAACAGTACATGATTGGTTTCAATGCACAGCCGGGTGAGCAGGGTTGCTGGTATGGCGTTGGGGTGAGAGCGCTGGCTAGGAAAACTAACCGAGGCCAAGCTTAATGCAAAGGATCGTGTGATCTGAGTTTCATGGTTTTCGATAAAGGGAAAAGGGCCAACAGGGGATGAACGGGCTGAGGGGCATTGACAAGACCGCATCCTCTTTGTGAGGCAGCTGAATTGTTGATGGGCTGTCCTTACTGGTAAGGTCGCTTATGACTGCTGAGGTAGGTGATCCTGCACGGTTTGTCCATATGGATGATTTACATTCCCGGATTTCTTCGTGTTCTTTGGTTTCTCTGGGGTTCGTTAACCACTACAGACTACGGTTAGTCACGAACATCCAATATCGGCCAAAGCATCTCTTAATCCAATGTCTGCTTCTGGCCGAAAGCAGTCAGCTCAGCGTTAATTGTCGGGGAACGGCTGTAATCAAAAGCGGGAGGCGGTACCGAAACTGCGCAAAACCTACCCTGCAGGCCACGGTTTACCGTTTGCCTACGCACGAATAGCAGTACATTTTGGCATCATCAATAATTAAGTTTTTCTTTTAAATACAAGCAGTTACGATATTTTACGAGGGAGCATGGGGTGCTAGGGGTAGAGTGTTCGAATCACTCCGTCCCGACCATATTACTCAATGATTCAGCCCAACTTTCGCGAGTTGGGCTTTTTCATGCTCAGGGACTTTCTATCAGTACCCAATCTTGAATCTCCTCACACGCCCGCAATATTTTGGCCATCCTTGCGTAAGGTGATCAGATCGACTGCTTGAAGCTTCTACTGGCAGAACCCTGGCTTTAACAGTTTTGATACCGCAACAAATGACTCAATCAAGTCGAGCCGCCCGGCTTTCCGGGTGGGGGAGCCTGGGAGCTTTGCTTGGATGCCGCATGAAGCCCCGCGATATACCCAAATGTCATGGCCGGCCCCAGGTTGATTCCTCCAGAGGGATAGAATCCACCCATGACGCTCGCCATGTCTGTACCCACCGCATAGAGCCCCGTGATGGTAGTCCCGCTGTGATCCAGCACTTGAGCATGGCCGTTGGTCTTCAGGCCAGCGAATGTGCCGAAGCTGCCAGGTCGAACCTTGACTGCGTAAAAAGGGCCGTGCTCGATTGGGGCCACGCAGGGGTTGCCCTCGGTGATGAGCGGATCCCCCTGTTTGCAGTTGTAAGGCGTCGAGCCACGACCGAATTCTGGATCCTTACCGTTGCGGGCGTGTTCGTTGAAGTTGCGCACGGTCTCGGACAATCCAACCGGATCTATTCCACAGCGCTCGGCCAGTGCCTGAATGGACTCGGCGCGCTGTAAGTACCCGCTACGTACCGAAGGCCCGACAGGTAGTGGAAACGGTCGCGAATGACCCAGTCCGAAGCGGCGCTGGAAGCGGTGGTCACAGATCAGCCACGATGCAACTTCTTCACCTTCAGGCGCCCCCGCTACCATGGCAGCGGTGTAGTCGTAGTAGCCGTCGGCTTCGTTCACGAATCGCTTGCCCGTGGACAGCACGCCAATCAGTCCCGGTTTCGCACGGTCAATGATGTGGGGGAAATGCCCCAGGGTGCCGTCCCCATGCCGTACCAATGAAACCGGAGCCCATGCGGCAGGCGATGCAACGTCGATATCAAGCACGCCTCCGACCGACTCTCCCAAGGAAATACCATCGCCAGAGCAATCAACGGGGGGCAGGGCGAGGTGGTCTTTGTCTGTAGGTGTGCGTGGGAAAAGTGCCTTGCGTCGCTGCATGTCGTTGGGGAAACCACCAGCTGCAAGTACAACACCCCTGGTGGCGCGGATCTGCGTCGGACCTTGCAGTGTGTCGACGATAGCCCCCACGACCTTGCCTTGATCCATGATCAATTTGCGAGCGGGTGCAGACTCGATCAGCGTGACACCGAGATCGACCGCCGATTTGGCCAGTCGTGCCACCAACGCCACGCCATTGACCAGGTGCATAGCCCGACCGTGGAGGGCCAGATCTCGCAGGTGTCGTAGAAAACGCTTGGTGACATGGGTAAAGGATTTGAACGATCGGGTCATACTCAAAAATGCAGCGAGGTCGGAACCCGCCATGATGGGCATGCCAAGGAAGGAGGTCTCTCTCATGGTCTTGCGCATGCGCAGGATCAATGGCCCCATTTCTCTTGCATCGTAAGGTGCCGCGATCACCTGATGACCTTGCACTGCGGCCCCGGGAACGTTGCCATGCACATCCGGGATGCCGTTGCCATCGACCCATTTCAAAGTCGTTTTTTCTTCAAAAAACGACACCATCCGTGGTGCATTGTCCAGAAAGGCATCAACGCGTTCGACGTTGTAGCGTGAACCTTCGTTCTTTGTGTGGCGAGAGGGTCGCGATGCAAACCACGCAAACTCACAGAGCACTTGATCGCTCAGGAGCGGGCAGCTCGGCAGGGACGGTAGAACCTGAGTGCCTCTAGACGCACACCTGACACACAGGCAAAGCCGATACCCAGCTCGCTGTACATAGGCTGCAGATCACAGCGTCAGTGTTAGAAGGACGCCGCAATCGCCTCTGCGAGTTGCTGATCCGACATCAGTGGCTGACGGTAGCTGGCTTTGTAATACCGGGACGCCTGCTCAAACTCAGCGCCCCGAATCTCGCCATCCGAACCAATGAACGCCAGTGCATCGCTCTTGGCGGATTTGAAGAGGTCGGGAATGCTCGCAGTTGCTGCCGTGGCTCCGGAGATGATCACGCACGGTACAACGGTGGTGATCATGAGTGCTGCCTGGAATGGGTTGTTGTTTTCAGCCGCCACTGCCTGATTGCCAGTCGACGCCACAAGGGCCAGCACCAGTATTTTCCATGACTTCATTCTTGTCTCTTCCTTGCGCACTTACGGGCACCACCACGGGTTGCCGGAATCTTCCAACACTCCATGCTGCAATGTCTGCACTGCATTTTTGGGCCACCACCATAGCAGAGTGGTGACGCCCGGAAGCGGTCTGGCGTTTCACTTTACGCCACAACCCTGACGAACCGGCTGAGCCCGTCAGGGTTGGGGAGCGTTACTTGGACGCGAAGGGCACTGTCGTCTTTGGTGCTGACGAAAGCGCAGAGACAATTTCATCTGAGTTGAGCACGGCACTCAATACTTCAGTGCCGGCGGTAATGACGTTCGTCACCTCACCGCTGTTTTTCGCGCTCTTCGTCGCCAGTTGATTCCCGTGTTCATCGAACACAGAAGCCGTAATGTCGTAGTCGAACCGGGTGCGCATGTAGGCATCAATCTTCCATTCACGCAGGGTGAGCTTCAACAGTTTCTGCCCGGGTTTCGCGCTGGCGGCTGAATAAGCGGGCTGCGCCTTGATGGAGGATTTCTCCAGTGCGCCACGCACCGCTTCTCTGATATCGGCCGATAAAGGATCGCCCGTCAGCGTGTTGACATTGAAGGGGTTGTAATAAAGCCCCCTGATGCGCCCAACAAAGTCAGGATCTTTTTCATCTTTGAGCACGTAAGGCCGCTCATCAATGACGTTTAATTCAACGGGCGTGTCAGAGCGTGCGTGAAGCGCGGGGCTGGATTGTCGGTAGTCGATTTTTTGGCCGAAGGCGCAGCCACCCAGAGCCGTGAAGGCGCACAGGATTGCAAGGACGCGGAGATACAGCATGAGTAAATTCCATTTTAGGGTTAAGAGGGTGATTCTACATTGCCATCATTCGGGCTCCCACCAAAAATGCTCGCGCAGGGCTGGCGCGGGTCAGGAAAACGAGTCAGGAAGGGGATAAGTCATCAAGGGTAGTTACAGGCTCTGATGCCGATGGCCACATTGCGCGGCGCTTGAATGTTCTGCATTGGAGTGGGGTCTGTCAGGTGCTACTCAGATCACACTCCGATGCGACCTCCCGTGAGGGATCGGGCAGTTACCGACAGGCTGTCGTTGGCGCTGGTTGTTCATTGCAAACCTTTATATTCAAGTGAAGCTTGATTGCGTCAATCTGCACTGTTTTCAGCAGATTTATTTGCAGGGGGGCGCCATTGGGCGAGGAGGGGAACAGTAGGGACAGGCGCCAGGTCGCTATTTTCGGTGTCCATAATGATCCGGGACTATAGTAAAAGCCCACTGCCTCAATAAGAGAGAGCGTTATGAAACGATCAGTGTTGTTTGTTTTAGCAGGACTGGCAGCTACTCCGGTTTTTGCTGCCGATGATTTGTGCACCATCAATCTGCAGAAGCTTTCTGACTACAAGGCCACCGCCAGCACCCTTGGACAACCGCTGCTTGGGCAGATCCACGACGCGCGGGTTGAGGCACAAAAAGCACAGGCTGAAGGCGACACACAGAAGTGCATCAGCCTCACCAATAAAGCGCTGCAGGATGTTGTGAATTCACAAAAAGGTCAGTAACCGAGGTGATCGGACGGCCATGCTGCCAAGGTCGCTGGCCGTCCACGCTTTTCGGGTGAAAACCGGTAAATCAAGCGCCTGAGTCTGCGCTGTATCGCTGTTTCAGCTCGTCTGAAATCACTTTAAGCCGAGCGACGTCTTCGTAAAGCTTCGTGATCAGCTTGAGGACCTCTATCAGTTCTGCGCCTTGATATTCCTTCACTTGGCCAAGGGCATCATCAGCGGCCTGCTCAAGCTTGGCGCCTATTATTTCGAGCTTGCGACTAAGCTCCTGATTGTGCTCGATGCGTCTCATGAGCTCTCCTGAGAATCTGTCTTACGGCAGGTCATTCTGCCGGGTTATGACCGACTCCACCGAAGTTAGTCTCTCAGTGTACAGAAGGGTTCTCGGTTCGAAGACACAACTCCGCCTCCAGAACCTGCACGCGAGTCAGGATGTGTCTCTCCTTTAGCGCTGAGTGCTCTTGCATTTCCTCAGGCGTGGCGTTTCTCACTGGATCGCTCAGGGCCAGGTAGCGCTCTGACTCTTCATGGGTGAGTCCCACCAAGACCTCCCTGTCGCTCAGGTCGGTGGAGAGTGAGTATATTTTTTTCAAAAACGTTCGATTGCTATCGGTAAGGTCAAGCACGCAGATGTTCACACACAGTATTGGTTGAAGTGTGACCGGGCCCTTGTTTAAAAAGTTCAGCGCCCGGGCGTCAGTGAGCCTTAGTCGATTCGTGACGACCAGGCAGTTCGAAAGGGCGGTTTTTGAAGGTGTCTACCGGGTTACTTCAAACTCTGTCGAGGCTCTGGCGAGCTCGAAAGCCGCAGTAATGGCAGCCCGGGCCTGAGGGCTGTTTTTCCAGCAAGTCGATCCTGTTGCTGCAGATGCCTGGGCCAGAATGTCACACACACTCGCTTTGCTGAGTTGAGCCAGGGACCCGATGCCCATTTGTTCAAGTCGCGTGATGACGGTGAGTCCAACGCCCTTGAGCGCTAACAAGGCGGTTCTTTCTTCCAGTGAAAATGACATCCATAAAGTCCTTTTTGGTCAGTTCAATCCATTGCCATGGACGGTTTTGTAACAGCTGAAAAGCTCAGCGCCCGGCTCACTTCAGGGCGTAATCTCGGATTGTGAAACTCAGGCAGGCCTGCATCAAGCACTCATTGCGCAAGCGCCGGATCAACGTAGCAGAAGTTACCCGTCACAAGCGGGGGAACAGGCCACTCTGCGGGCGCCATGCTCAGGCTTCATGGCGCCCGCAGGTCTGATCAGAAGCTGACTTCCCCGGTCAGGCGCAGCGTGCGTCCTTCTCCCCAGCTGACTCGCCGGGTGTTGCCACCCGACGCCACGAAGTAGCTGCGATCGGTCAGGTTGCCGGCATTGAGTTGCAGCGAGGTTTCCTTGCCCAGCAGATGGCTGGATTTCCAGGACACGAAAGCGTCTACCGTGGTGTAGTCAGGCAGCTCGAAAGAGTTGCTGATATCGCCCGCGCGCTTGCCCACATAGCGAGCACCGGAGCCCAGACGCAAACGGCCCGAGAAAATATCGGCCGGGACTTCGTAGGTGAGGTAGGCACCGCCTACATGGCGTGCCACGTTGAACAGGCGATTGCCCTCGGTTTGGTCGGTGTCCTTCTTGATCCGGGCATCGGTGTAGGCGTAGTTGGCTATCACGCTCCACTGCGCGTTCAGGCGTCCGGTCATGCTCCATTCCAGGCCACGGGACTGCACTTCACCCGCCAGGCGCTGCACCATGTTGCCGAATTCGTCCAGCTCGCCGGTGTTCTGCTGCACGTTCTTTTTCAGGATGTCGTACAGCGCCAGCTGGCTGGTCCAGTCACCGTTGTCATACTTGAGCCCCACCTCGTATTGGCGCCCGGTCTCTGACTTGTAAGTGCCTTCGAAGGTGGTGCCGGATTCCATCTCATTGGGTGCGAACGACTGGCTGTAGTTGGCATAGACAGAGAGGTCATCGCGCATCTGATACACCAGCCCCAGAAAGGGCAGGAGCTTGGACTCGCCCTCATCGGTGGTTTCCTTGAAGTCCAGACCCGCCCCCGAGTCTATCGAGTAGTGCTGATAGCGCAGGCCCGGCGCCAGAATCCATTTTTCCCCCAGATGTACCGTGTCTTTGACGTACAGCGACTGGCCCTTGATATGGCTTTTTCCGTTGGTGTTCGACGGGTTGACGGTGCCTGTCGGGGGCAGCAAGCCATACTGCGGGTCGGCCGGGTAGAAGCCGCCGACGTTTCGACTCTGCAGGAAATCCCCGTTGGCTTCGCGACGTGTTTCATAGTCGACACCCGTGACCAGGTCATGGTCGATACCGTACCAGGTCCTGCTGCCGATCCAGTCCAGGGACAGGTAAGCGTTCTCCCGGTTGGCGCCCACATTGCGCCGAAAACGCCGGGTCAGCTCGCCAGTGGCGGGGCGATATTCGCTGGGGTCGGCCTGGTAATCGTTGTAGTGGTCATACACCCAACCCGTTGTCAGGCGTACCCGTGAAGCGGGATCCAGACGGTACTCGGTGGTGGTGTTGAACGACTGGCGCTGGCCTTGGGCACGGGTCCATTTTTCATCCAGGCGCTTGTCGCGGCTGCCCACGTGATGGCCGTTGTAAAACACGGCGCCCCGGTCCAGGGTGTTGCTGTAGTCGTTGTATTCATAGGCGGCGAGAAATGACAGATCCTCAGACTCGTAGGCGAGCGAGGGAGCGACCAGTTTGGACGTGTTCTGGCCAAAGTTGCGCCAGTAATTTTCGTCCCGGTTTTGCCCGATCAGTCGAAATGCAAACCCGGTATCACCCAGCGGCCCGGTCACATCGAACCAGCCATCGCCACCGCCCTGATCGCTCAGGGTGCCGCCCAGTGTGCTGTTCCACTGGTACTGCGGCTTTTTGGTGATCACGTTGATTACGCCGCCCGGTTCCTGCATGCCGTAGAGCAATGACGCCGGGCCCTTGAGCATCTCGACGCGCTCGGTGGTGACGCGCTGGAAATTGCGCCCAATGGGCATGCGCACCCCGTCGCGCAGCACGCCGCCATCGTCGGAGTTGCCGAAACCGCGCTTGATGAAACTGTCCTGTGTGCCACCGAAATTATTACTGACCACGACCCCCGGCATAAACTTGATCACGTCTTCGAGGGTTTGAGGCGCTTGATCCTTGAGCTGTTGCGGCGTCACTGTGTCCACGGTCTGTGATTGCTGCAGGAAGGCCGTTTCAGTCTTGTCTGCCGTCGAGCTGTAGCCTGCACGGTAGTCCGTATCGTCTGCGCTGGATTGCACACCGTCGACCTGAGTACTGGGCAGTTGCAGGGGGGCGACTTCGCTCGCCAGCACCGTGCAACTGATCACCAGGCTGGTACACACACCCAGCGGCACAATGCCTGCCCGTTTGAATCCATGCTTCCTTTGCAACATCCGTAACACTCCACACCATTGACGGCAGATAACTGAATTCGCTGCCGAGCACCGGACACACGCTGGATAAGGTTCCAGGTACTCCGGGTGAAACGTCTATTACGGGCGTTTCAGACTCGTCAGTAGAGCTGAATCGTATCAGCTGGCGGGAATGTTTATCATTAACTTTTGGGTGCGGCGTACAAAAGGCGTGGGGCAGGGCAACGTGCGCGCGCATTACTCCTTGAGCGCTTGTTGCCCAAACGGCAGTAACTCGCTCATCAAGTTGAACACGGTGCTTTTGACGGCGCTGTTCAGATCCGTCCATGCCAGCCCTGTGGTTGCGCGGTAGCTTCCCAGCTCCAGGGGCCTGGAAATGACGTTGGCGGGTAATGCGCGCCCGGCATTGGCGGGCAGCAAGCCAACGCCCAGCCCGGCCGACACCAGCGCGAGCATGGTGGTGAACTCGCCCAGCTCCGCCGCAATTTGCAACTGCCCGCCCTGGCGTGTGACCGCTTGCATCAGCTCATCGTAAAAGCCGGGGGCGTAACGCCTGGCCAGGATAAACACGGGCAGTTGGTCGAGGTTGGTCGGGTGCAGGGTGTCACAGGCAACCAGCGGGTGATCGCCGGGCAGGGCAACAATAAAGGTTTCCTGCAGCACTTCGCGGGTCTGGATACCGGGGATGGCGGCTGGCAAGCGCATCAGGCCGAAATCGAGCTGGCCGTTCTTGAGTGCCACCGCCTGATCCGGGCCGGGCATGTCCTTGAGTTCCAGTTCAATACGCGGGAATCGTGCATGCAACGAGCGGATCAGTGAGGGCAGCAGTTCAGGCAGGACCGATGACACAAACCCCAAGCGTACGCGCCCGATTTCTCCGCGCCCGCAAGCCCTGGCCACATCCGCCGCATGGGCAGACTGATACAACGTGGCCCGGGCTTCGGGCAGGAAGAGGGTGCCCACTTCTGTCAGCGTGACCGAGTGCCGGTTACGCTCGAACAGGCGCACCCCCAGCTCTTCTTCGAGCATCTTTATCTGCATGCTCAGGGCCGGTTGCACGATGGATAACCGTTGTGCAGCGCGGCCGAAGTGCAGCTCCTCCGCCAGGGTCACAAATGATCGCAGGTGTTTGATTTCCACTGAGCACTCCAGGCTACGTAACGACGTCTTGGCGAGGCTCATGGTAATGGATCACAGGATAATGGGTGACGCCTGATCGCAGGTTTAATCAGAAGGTTTTGCTGGCGCTGGCCACCAGCGTTGCACCGCACACATCGTCATAGCCGGTGAAGCTGGTGCACTCGGCCTTCGACAGGTCGGTATCGATATAGCTCAGCGCCCAGTCAATACCGATCAGCTGGCGGCTGAGCTTGACCTCCCAGTCGTAGTAATCGCCCCGTCCCTTGCCGCTGTTGCTGAAAAATACGTCGTCCTTGTAGTCGACGTATTCATAGCGCAGGACCAAGCCGATCTCGGCGGGCAGCACGGTGTGATAGCCGATAAAAACCGTGGATAAATCCTCGTCTTTTTTGCCCTCGTGGAACTCGCCATTGTCATCCTCGTAGTCCGGGCCTTTCATGTTGTTGACGTACTTGCCCCCGAGCAACACGCCGTACAGGTCGAGGGTGGTCTGGATATCGCTCTGGTTGTACCCGCTTTCACGGGGGAACTCGTAGCGGGTGTAGAAAGTGTCCAGGCTGATGTTGTCGTTGATTTGCCAGAAGTAACCGGCGAAGTATTCGATCTCCTGTCGGGCTTTGGAGTCATGGCCAAAGTCGACATTGGAGGTCCACAGGCCAGCATACAAACCGCTGACATGGTTGAGGGTGATCGCCAGCTGGGCGGCGGGGTCGCCCAGGGTTTGCGACAGGCCGTTGGCCCGGTAGTCGCTGATCAGTGTGGGGGTGATCGCCAATTGGAAATCATCGTTGAGCTCCAGCGCCTGGGCGCTGAGCAAGGGGGCCAGGGCCAGGCCCGTGAGCATGCAGGCAGACAATGCATTCATATCGATTCTCTTGTTTTTATAAGGCGCCATGGGCCATGCGGGTCAATCAGGCGTCAGGTGCGTACACCTGCTTACCGGCGAAGAAGGTCTTCAGGACTTTGGTGTCCGAAAGGGCCTCGTCATCGACGCTGAACACATCACGGTCGAGGATGATCAGGTCAGCCTGCTTGCCGGGTGCCAGAGAGCCGATTTGGGCATCCAGGCCCAGGGTTTTGGCGGCATTGCTGGTGTAGGCATAAAACATGCTCTGGCGATCAAGGCTTTCCTTGGCGTTGAGCACTCCCAGAGGGCCTTTGCGGGTGGCTGCCTGGGCGATGGCGTTCCACGGGTTCGGGCTGGAAACCGGCCAGTCGCTGGCGCCGGCGATCATGGCCCCGGCATCTTTCAGGGATTTGGCCGGGTACTGATAGCCATAGGCAAATACACTGATGTAAGGCTTCACCAGGTCGACGGTGTAGCTTTCTTCCGTCGCCCACAGCAGTTGCATGGATGCCACTACCCCCAGTTGGGCAAACCGCGGGAACTCCTTGGGGTTGACCAGTTGCAAGTGGCTGATGCTGTGGGTCACCGGTGCGGGGCTCTGCGAGCGCGCATATTCAAAACCGTTCAGGGACTCACGCACCGCACGGTCGCCGACCGCATGCATGTGTACGATCCAGCCGCGCTTTTCAGCGGCCACCACCAGCTCGCCAAAGTGCGCAGGGTCAATCAGCAGTTCGCCGTTTTTATTATTGTTCTTGTACGGCACGATGACTGCCGCCGTTTGCCCCGGGTATTCCAGGACGCCGTCGGCAAACACCTTGATGCCGGGGAAGGTCAGGTTGGGTACGCCTTCGAACTGCTTCATCACCGTGGCCAGCACTTCAAGGTCGGCGGGTTTGCTTTTGGAATTGGTCAGCATCAGAGCCGCGACGTGGGCTGAAAGCTCTCCGTTCTCTGCCAATTGACGATACAGCGGCAATACGCCCACGCTCTGTTCAGTGGCGGTGAAATCAAACAGCGAGTCGGAATGGCCTGCGTTCGAGGCCGCGTCCATCCAGCCCGTAACCCCATACTGGTTATTTATTCTTACGGATTCTCGGGCAGCCTTGAGCATCACCTGCGCGCTTGGCGGCGGAACCTGGCCACGTACCTGATCCCACATGGACTCGGCAACGAAACCGGTCGGGGTGAAGTCTGTCCCGTGACCGATATAACCGCGCTCTTTGCTCGGCAGGTTCTTTACAAAGGCGGCATCAATGTTGGCGTGCTTGAGCATGGCGTTGTTGGCCCAGCCGGTATGCCCGTCGATACCGTTCAATACCAGCGGTTTGTCAGCCCAGCGGCCCTGATTGAAACGCTTGCCCAACTCGCTGCTTTGTTCCCAATAGGCCGAACTGACGCCCGCAATATTGACGATGGCGCCGTCCCCGGTATTGCCTGCCTGCTCCTGCTCGATAATCCATTGTTCAAGCTCGGGCAGGGGTTTTTCTTCATCCAGCAGGTTCGCCCCCAGGCTGGCCAAAGCGGCGAGTACCGGATGGCTATGGGTGTCGATCATGCCGGGCATCAGTACCTTGCCTGCCAGGTCAATGCGCCGGGTTTTGGCATCGGCCAATGCGTTGACCTCGTCATCGCTGCCCACTTTCATGATCTTGCCGTTTTCGACGGCCACGGCGTTTACCAGCGCCTGGCCGGGCACGCCGGTAAACACTTTGCCGTTGGTGAAGACCAGGTCGGCAGCGGCCATGGCCTGCAGCGAGGGCAGGGTAAACAATGCTGCAAGCACACACGGGGTAAAACGCTTCATGTGAACGTCCTTTTTAGTGTTGTTGGCTTGTTTCAAAGTGTTGGAACTAACGGATAAACCGCGGCGCCTGCCTCGCGAGCAAGCCCGCTCCCACAGCCCCAATCCCTGTGGGAGCGGGCTTGCCCGCGATACTCGCGGCGCGGTGTCTCGCATCTCGTATTAGCGGGCAGCGATTTCCTTGAGTCGGTACCAGAGCATACCCAACGCCAACAGTGGCGAGCGCAGGTGCTTGCCCCCGGGGAATGTCAGGTGCGGTACGCGGGAGAACAGGTCAAAACCCTGGCTGTGTTCAAGGCTGATGGCCTGTGCAACCAGCCGCGCCGCCATATGGGTGGTGTTGATGCCATGCCCGGCATAGGCCTGGGCATAAAACACGTTGGGATGGGCCTGCAACCGGCCAATCTGTGGCAGCCGGTTGGCGCCAATGCCGATCATGCCGCTCCACTGAAAGTCGATGGTTTTGCCTGCCAGCTGCGGAAATACGTCAAGCATTTTGGGGCGCATATACCCCGCAATATCCTTGAGCGTTCGCCCGGAGTAGTGACACGCGCCGCCAAACAGCAAGCGCCGGTCGGCCGACAAACGATAGTAATCAAGCCCCACACGTTGATCGCACAGGGCCCGGTTTTCAGGGATCAGGGTGTGCGCCAGATCCTCGCTCAAGGGCTCAGTGGCAATCACGTAGCTGCCAGCGGCCAACACTTTGCCGCTGAGCGCAGGCTCCAGATCACCCAGATGGGCATTGCCCGCGAGCACCAGGGTTTTGGCATGAACCACGCCGTTGGCCGTGTGCACGCGAACTTGACTGCCGTATTCGATACGGGTCGCCGCGCTGTTTTCGTAAATCCTGACCCCCAGTTGTTGCGCGACGGCGGCTTCGCCCAAGGCCAGGTTGAGCGGGTGCAAATGCCCCGAGCCTTCATCGATCAACCCGCCGAGGTAGCGGTCCGACGCGACCACGCGGTGCATGTCTGCGCGCGCTACCAGCTCGACCTTGTGCCGATAGCCCAGCCGTTGCAGGGATGCCTGCTCGGCGACAAGGTTTTCAACATGGCTCGGGGTGTTGGCCAACTCGCAAAAGCCCCAGCGCAAATCACAGTCGATGCCGTGTTTTTCTACGCGCTGACGCACCAGATCCACCGCGTCCAGGCCCAGTCGTTCGAGTACCGTGACGCCTTCACGGCCGATGGTTTTTTCGTGGGCGTCCAGGTCGTGACCCACCCCGCGAATCAGTTGGCCGCCGTTGCGCCCGGTGGCGCCCCAGGCGATGTGCTGCGCCTCAAGCACAATCACCGAGTGACCACGTTCCGCCAGCTCAATGGCGGTGTTCAAGCCGGTAAAGCCTGCGCCAATGATGCAGACGTCCGCCTGCACCTGGCCCTCAAGGGGCGGGCAGTTGAGCGTCTGGTTGCGCGTGGCGCTGTAATAGGTGTGCGGTAAAGACATCATGGACGTCATAAAAAACTGCCTACTGAGTTGCCGGGCATCCATTGATGCCCGGCACAGGATTAACGACCGGACTTGAACTTGTTCCACGAACGGGTCATCCAGCGCATCAGGTCTGGCGGCAGCTCCGATGACACATAGAGCTTGGCCTGCACTGACTCGGGCGGATAAATCGACGGGTTGTGGGTGATTTCGTCTTTCATCAAGGCCGTGGCCGCGGTGTTGGCGTTGGCGTAGCCCACGTACTCGCTGATACCGGCAATCACTTCAGGTTTGAGCATGTAGTTGATAAAGGCATGGGCCTGCTCGGGGTTCTTGGCATCTGCCGGGATGGTCAGCATGTCGAACCACAGGTTGCCGCCTTCCTTGGGCACCACGTAGGCAACATTCACCCCGTTCCCGGCCTCTTGCGCGCGATGGATCGCCTGATACACATCACCCGAATAACCGAAGGCAATACAGATGTCGCCGTTGGCCAGGTCCGTCACGTACTTGGAGGAATGGAAGTAGCTGATATAGGGGCGCAGCGGCTCCAGTTTTTTCTCGGCTGCCTTGTAGTCCTTGAGCTCCAGGCTGCGGGGGTTGAGCCCCATATAGTTGAGCATCGAGGGCATTATTTCGTCCGCAGAGTCCATAAAGGCAACGCCGCAGCTTTTCAGCTTTTTGAGGTTTTCCGGTTCGAACAGCACGCTCCAGGAATCGATGGTGTCGATGCCCAGCACCTGCTTGACCTTGTCGACGTTGTAGCCAATGCCGTTGGTGCCCCACAGGTAGGGCACGGCGTACTCATTGCCCGGGTCGTTGGCCTGCAGTCGGGCCAATAAGGTGGGGTCCAGATTCTTCCAGTTGGGGATCTGCGACTTGTCGAGCTTCTGGAATACCCCGGCCTTGATCTGCCGTCCCAAAAAGTGGTTGCTGGGCACAACCACGTCATAGCCGGTCCGTCCGGCAAGCAACTTGCCCTCAAGGGTTTCGTTGGAATCAAACACGTCATAAATCGGCTTGATGCCAGTGTCGCGCTGGAAGTTGGCCAGGGTGTCTTCGGCGATGTAGTCCGTCCAGTTATAGATATTGACCGTGTCTTGCGCCGAGGCCTGACCGGCGAGGGCGAACAGGCTTATGAACATCAGTTTTCTGGCTATCGGTTTCATCCACATGTCCTTTCTGTGAGTCCATTTTGGAAGGCGTTGGGTGCTACACGCTAAACAGCAGGAACTCCCGCTCCCATGAGCTGATGACCTGCTTGTAGTTCTCGTGCTCGACCCGTTTGACGGCCACAAAGCCTTTGGTGAAGCGCTCGCCAAGGTACTTCTTGGCCATGTCCGACTGTTCCATGCACTCCAGCGCGGCCTCCAGGGGCAGGCGCAGGTTGCGACGTTCATAGCCACGGCCAACGACCGCCGCGCTCGGTTCAATGCCTTCGACCATCCCGGCGTAACCGCAGAGCAGGCTGGCGGCCAGGGCCAGGTAAGGGTTGGCATCGGCACCGGCCAGTCGGTTTTCAACACGACGGTTTTGCGGGTCCGAGTCCGGTACGCGCAGGCCCACGGTGCGGTTTTCTTCGCCCCACTCGACGTTGACCGGGGCCGAGGTGTCGGGAAGGAAACGGCGGAACGAATTCACGTTAGGGGCGAACAGCGGCAGGGTTTCGGGGATGTACTTTTGCAGGCCGCCGATGTGGTGCATAAACAGCTCGCTCATGCTGCCATCGGGGTTGGAGAACACCGACTCGCCTGTCTCCAGGTCCACCACGCTCTGGTGCACGTGCATCGCGCTGCCTGGCTCGCCGGTCATGGGCTTGGCCATGAAGGTTGCGCTCACGTCATGCTTGAGCGCCGCTTCGCGCATGGTGCGCTTGAAAATAATGATCTGGTCAGCCAGGGACAGCGCCGCGCCGTGACGGAAGTTGATCTCCATCTGCGCCGTGCCTTCTTCGTGGATCAGGGTGTCCAGATCCAGCCCCTGGGCTTCGCTCCAGTCGTACATGTCTTCAAACAACGGGTCGAATTCGTTGGTGGCTTCGATCGAATACGACTGGCGCCCGGTTTCCTGGCGGCCGGAGCGACCCACTGGCGGTTTCAGCGGGTAGTCAGGGTCGGGGCTGCGCTGAGTCAGGTAAAACTCCATTTCGGGGGCGACAATCGGTTTCCAGCCGCGCGCCGTGTACAGGCTCAAGACCTTTTTCAGCAGGTTGCGCGGCGACAGTTCAATCGCATTGCCCTGTTTGTCATAGGTGTCGTGAATGACCTGTGCCGTGGGTTCGGTTGCCCAGGGCACGATGAACACTGCGTCCTGATCCGGGCGGCAGTGCATGTCGATATCCGCCGCGTCCAGCAGTTCGTAGTAGATATCGTCTTCTACGTAATCGCCGGTCACTGTCTGCAACAAGACACTCTCTGGCAGGCGCATGCCTTGCTCGTTGAGAAACTTGTTGGTGGGAGAGATTTTGCCCCGGGCGATGCCGCTCAGATCAGAGATCAGGCACTCGACTTCAGTGATTTTGTTTTCTTTGAGCCAATGGCTCAGTCGATCCAGATTGCCTTTCATAACGCCTCTTGCAGGGAAATGCCTGAGCGCCCCCTGGCTGCTCAGTTCCGTGTTGCGAGGTGATAGTGCAATCGTGGGACGGCAGGCTTCTATCCGATTTGCGTTTTAATTCATGCCCTGTTTTGGTGCGCTAGCGGGGGCGCAACAGGGTGCTGCTGGGCAGTTCGCCGAACAGTGTGCGGTAGGTTTCCGAGAACCGGCCCAGGTGCCAGAACGACCAGCGCATGGCGATTTCTGCCACGGTGGTTTGGGCGGGGCAAAGGCGCAGCAAGTCGCGGCGGGCAAAATTCAGTCGGCGCAAACGTTGCCACTGGCTGGGCGACACGCCGGTAAAGGACGTGAAACTGTGTTGCAACTGGCGCACGGATACCCCGGCGGCATTGGCCAGTTGCAGCACGTTGAAATGTTCTTGCGGGGCGGTCATGACCAGGTCGAATACGCGCTGGATCAGGCGGCGGTCATGGGCCAGGTGTTTTTGCTGGCTGTGATCGAGGGTCTGGCGCGGGCAGTCGAGGATATACAGGCAATCGTCGACCAGTTGCTGGGCCAGGCTTTCGTCGGGCAGGGGCGAATCATCGACGGCCAGTTGCTGCAAGGTGCTGCTTAACCAGCGGCCAAAAATGCGGCTTTGCTGGGACACCAGCGGCGTGAGGAACAGGCCGTCGAGGTTGCTCAGGTTTTCCAGTTGCCTGAGGTAACGGGGGCCGATGACGACCGAGACTTCCTTGTAGTTTTCCGGGGTGATCCAGGTGTTCTGGGTTTCTTCGTTGAGCAGATAGAGCGAGCCGTTTTGCGTGTCAAAACTGAACACCAGCGAGGCCGCGGGTGCATGGAAATGCTGCTCGATGCGGGTGTTCATCTGCTCCTCAAACACCTCGATGCCGTTGAGTTGCAGGTGCACCACCTTGCCCTGGAAATACCCGGCCGACATTTGTTGGTAGTGTTCCTGCCAGCCTGCAATCACCAGTTGCTGATCCACGTCCGCCGTGTTGTGGGATTGAATCTGCATGGCTTGCTTCCTCGTGTTCCTGCTTGGGCAGGTATTGTCAGCAGACCCTATCAGCGGAAAAAAGGCCGCGCAAGACACGGATGGAGCAGGTCTCGGTGCTTAGGCATGTTGTCGTACAACTGCTTGAGCTATGATGGCGGTTCATTCGCCAGCAGAAGTAAAGGCACTTGATGGACAACCCGAACGTCCAACCCCGAGCTCGCCAAAAGCATCGCAGCCTGGCCGAGGATCTGGTTACTGAGCTTTCCCGGCGGATTCGAGAGGGTGAGTTGGCACGTGCTGCAAAACTGCCGACCGAGTCGCAGGTCATGCAGGAACACGGTGTCAGCCGTACAGTGGTGCGCGAGGCTATTTCCCGATTGCAGGCCAGCGGGCTGGTAGAAACCCGGCATGGCATTGGCACCTTTGTGCGGGACATCCCGAGCGCCAGCGGTTTTTATATCGACCCTGACAGCATTGTGACGCTGCACGACGTGCTGGCTGTGCTTGAGTTGCGCATCAGCCTGGAAGTGGAGGCTGCAGGCCTGGCGTGCTCGCGGCGAACGGATCAACAGCTGCAACTGATGCGCGATTCGCTGGATGCCCTGAATTCACCGGCAGTCAGTGTCGATTACGCCGTGTCTGCGGACTTCCAGTTTCACCAGCAGATCGCGTTGGCCACGGGTAATCGTTATTTCACCGACATCATGTTGCACCTGGGGCTCAGCATCATCCCGCGCACCCGGCTGCACTCAACGCGCCATACCAGTGATGCGGGCCCGTATCTGGAGCGGTTGAGCCGCGAGCATGAGGATATTTACAAGGCCATTGTCCGCCGCGACTCCGATGCGGCCCGTGCGGCGATGCGTCTGCACCTCTCCAACAGCCGTGAGCGTATGCGCAAGGCGTATGAGTCAAGCCTGAAGGGATGAGTGCTGGCGCTTCACTCGCCGAAAGGTCCGGCGACCGCAAAGGCCCCGCCCTGATACAGCCGGTTTGGGTCATCAGCCGCCAGTTCGGGCTGTTGTTCGAACTGTGGGCGAAACGGTTCTGAAGTGTCCTGCGGCGCAAAGCCCAGGTGCGAGGCATGGCGGTTGCTCCACCACACATCCCTGTTGTCGGAAACACCGTAGACCACACTGTGGCCGACGTCGTGTGCCAGCAAGGCGCGCTCTACCAGGTGTTCAAGGTCGGAGTAGCTGAGCCAGGTCGACAGCATTCGGGTATTGCGGGGCGCGGTAAACGAAGAACCAATACGCAGGCTCACCGTCTCGATGCCATACCGGTGCAAGTAGAAGGTTGCCATGTCTTCGCCGTAAGCCTTGGACAGCGCGTAATAGCCGTCGGGACGGCGTTGGGAGTGGGCATCCAGTTGCGTGTCCTGGGGATAGAAACCCGTCACGTGGTTGGAGCTGGCAAAGACGATCCGCTTGATCCCGTGGATGCGTGCGGCCTCGTAAATGTGAAAGGTGCCGCGAATATTGGCCTCGAGAATTTCTTCAAAGGGGCGTTCGACTGAAATCCCGCCCAAATGAACAATCGTGTCGACATCCTTGGCAAGCGCCGTAATGGCGGCCTTGTCGGCCAGGTTGCAGGTGATGACTTCCTCATGTTCACCACGGCTAGGCGCCATTGGACTGATGTCCGAGAGGCGAACGGTGGTGGCGTGGGCCTGCAAGGTGTCCCTGAGTATCTGGCCCAGGCCACCTGCGGCACCGGTCAGCAAAATACGGTTGAAGGGTTTATTCGAGGCAAGCGGTGTTGTCATGGTCAGGTCATCCATCGATGGGTATTCAGGTCTGGGTAACAGGGGCTTGCCTGGCGCACGATGCGCGAACGCCAGGCCTGCCTGGCATTACATGAAGTTGTATTGGACCCCAAGACGCCAGCGCGCCTGACGATCGTCGGAGGTTGAGCTGACCTTGACGTCACCCACCTCCATGAACGGCGCCCACTGCTTGTTGATCTTGTATTTGACGATCAGGTTCTGCTCGTAATCGCTCTTCTCGTTGTCGTAGCGGATGTAGTTGGTCTTGAAGTAGATGGCCTGGTACTCAAGCGCCCACTTGCTGGCCGGGGTGTAGCCCAGCCAGCCTTCGATACGGTGGGTGTCCTGGTTGTCCTTGAGGTTGTCGGGCATGTCGCTGTTGACCTGATCACGGTCCAGTTTCTTCATGTCGATGCGATAGCGCGTGGCGACGTAGAAGGTGTCGTTGATTTTGTAGTTGTACTTGAGGCCGAACTTGTAAGAGGTCGAGTCCTTCGAACTGTCCATCTGGAAAGCCGGTGTCAGCGTCGATTGCGGGCTCAACTTGTAGTTGTAGCTGACGGTGAACTCATGGCCGTTGTTGACCATGTTGTCGTAGGCGACGTCTTTGCGATCGCCAGCCGTGCGGTATTTCATTTCTGCTTCAAAGCCCAGACCACTGTCCATGCGGTAGCCCAGCTTGATTCTGTCGGCGTGGGCGCTGTCTTCCTCAGTCATCTGGTGGCGGTAATTGATGCTGGCGGAATCGGCACTGACGTAGAAGGGCAGGCACAGGGTCGCGACGGTAACGAGCGTACGTAGAGGGTTGTTCATACGGCCTTCTTTTATTGTTTTTTTTGGGGTTCGTTTGAAACGGCTACTACCAATCAGTTGCTACGGCTGTATCAAATTTTGCGCGCCGACATACGTTATCGTACGACATGTAACGAGTCTATGGGTTATAGGTGCTTTGGTAACATCTTGTTACATATGTTGACGTTTTACGCAGCCTTCATGCTGGATGAGTTATCTCGATGTTGTCCTTTAAGCCCCAGTAAATTGGGGCTTTCGTGGGATTTTCAGGGGCGGCGTGCATTTTTAAAGGATGTTTATCCGTGTCTTTTCAATCGTTGTACGATGACTTATGATCATTTCGACAGGCGATTGCTCTGATACACACCCAATAAAAAGGCGAACCACGTCCATGAGAATTACCGCAGTCAACGTCCAGGTTTTTTCCTATCCCACTCGCCGCGCTGTGGACAGCGCCGGCCATGCCCATCCCGGTGATGTCGCCCAGGCCCAAATGGCGCTACTGCGGATCCAGACCGAAGACGGCAACGAGGGGTATGCCTTCGGTGCTCCCGAATTGATCAGGCCGTATGTGCTCGATGGCTTTGTGCGCAAAGTGCTGGTGGGGCAAAACGCATTTGATCGCGAAAAGATCTGGCATGAGCTGGCGCACTGGCAACGTGGCAGCGCCAGCCAGTTGACCGACCGCGCCCTGGCACTGGTCGAGCAGGCGTTGTGGGATTGGGCAGGCCGCAAGCTGGGCGTGCCGGTGCACAAACTGATTGGTGGTTTCCGCGACAAGGTGCCTGCGTATGGCTCAACCATGTGCGGTGATGAATTACCGGGTGGTCTGGCGACGCCAGAAGATTACGGCCGGTTTGCCCAGACGCTGGTCGAGCGTGGCTATAAGGCGATCAAGCTGCACACCTGGATGCCGCCGGTGTCCTTCGCCCCGAGCCCGAGTATGGATGTCAAAGCCTGCGCCGCCGTGCGCGAGGCAGTGGGGCCGGATATCGCCCTGATGCTCGATGGTTATCACTGGTACAGCCGCACTGACGCGCTGTACATCGGCCGCGAACTGGAAAAACTGAATTTCGCCTGGTTTGAAGAACCCATGATGGAAGACTCGGCAGAGTCCTACGCCTGGTTGGCGGGGCAATTGGATATTCCGGTGCTGGGCCCGGAAAGCCTGGGCGGCAAGCACCTGAGCCGTGCCAGTTGGGTCAAGAACGACGTGTGCGATATTTTGCGCGCAGGCGTGGCCGGGGTCGGTGGTATTGCGCCGTGCCTGAAGGTTGCGCACATGGCGGAGTCGTTCGGCATGGATTGCGAAATCCACGGCAACGGTGCCGCCAACCTGGCGGTGGTCGGGGCCATCAAGAACTGCACCTGGTATGAGCGCGGGTTGCTGCACCCGTACCTGGATTACGACGAAGTGCCCGCGTATCTCAAGCGCCTGGTGGATCCGATGGACAGCGATGGCTTTGTTCATCTCTCCGATTTGCCAGGGCTGGGCGAAGAAATCGATTTCGATTTCATCGAGACCAACACGCTCAAAAGCTTCTGATGTGTACCCGGCTAACCCGGTGAAAACCGGGTTGTCCGAGCGCCCTATAACTATAAGAAAGGCACTCTCACCATGAGCATTTCCCCTTTGCTTTGGGCGCGGGTATTGGCGATGGCCCTGGCGGTCACTGCAGTACCTGTGACTTATGCCAAGACCCCGGCCGACCAGCTGATTGTCGGCATGAGCATGATCAACCTGTTGTCCCTGGATCCGGCGGCGGCCACTGGCCTGGATGTGTCGGAGATTAATGCCAATCTCTACGACATGCTGCTGGTGCAGGACGTGGCACAGCCCGATCGCCTGTTACCCGCGCTGGCGGAACGCTGGCAGGTCAGCGATGACCGCAAGACCCTGACCTTTAACCTGCGCCCCGATGTGAAGTTCCAGTCGGGCAATCCTTTAAGCAGTGAGGATGTTGTGTGGTCGCTGCAGCGGGTACTCAAACTCAATCTGGCCCTGGCCTCGACCTGGAAGGCATACGGTTTCAGTGCCGACAACGTTGACCGCCTGATCCGCGCCACTGACCCCAATACCGTTGTGATTGAACTGGCGCGGCCTACCGATCCGATGCTGGTGCTCAACACGCTGGCAACGTCTCCCAGCGCCTTTATCCTGGACCGTAAAAAAGTCCTGGAGCACGAAAAGAACAATGATATGGGCGCCGCCTGGCTGGTGACCCACGCAGCTGGCAGCGGAGCCTTCGTGCTCAACGACTGGCGCGCCAATGACGTGATTCTGATGACCCGTTTCGATGGCTATTGGGGTGGCCCGGCCAAGCTCAAGCGTATCGTCATGCGCAACATGACCGAGTCGCAGTCCTTGCGGCTGATGATCGAACGCGGTGATCTGGACATCGCCAAAGGCATGTCGGCCCCGGATATCCAGGCCCTGCAAAAAAATCCCAATATTCGTACCCAGAGCCTGCAGCGCGGCACGCTTTACTACGTGGCCTTGAGCGTGAAGCAGCCGATGTTTGCCGATGCCCGAGTTCGCCAGGCCGTGCGTTCGCTGATCGATTATCAGGGCATCAACCAGACCGTGATGCCGCACTACGGCGTGATCAATCAGCGGCCTTTGCCCTTGGGGCTTCCCGCACGGTTGCCCGATCCGGGCTACCAGTTGAACGTCGAGCAAGCCAGGAAACTCCTGGCCGAAGCGGGCTATCCCAACGGCTTCAAGACCTCTATCCGGGTACTTACCGAGCCGCCGTTTATCAACATTGCCTCCAGCCTTCAATCGACCCTGGCCCAGGCCGGGATCGAGGCCAGCATCATCACCGGCACCGGCAACCAGGTTTACGGCGCCATGCGCGACAGGTCCTTTGACATCATCGTCGGCCGTGGCGGCGGCGGTGCTGAACGCCACCCCCATTCCAGTCTGCGCACGCTGGTCTACAACCCCGACAACCGCGATGAAGCCAAGCTCAGCAACTTCCAGGGCTGGCGCACATCGTTCTACAGCCCTGAACTGAACACCCTGATCGAAAGCGCCGAAGTGGAGCCCGATGCCGCCAGGCAACTGGCCCAGTACCGCGAGATTCAGGAGCAGCTCGACCAGCAGGTCGGCGCCATCCTGCCTGTCTCGCAGATGACTGACACGGTGCTGGTGTACGGCGATGTGGTTGATTTCCAGGGCCATACGGCGGCGACCACGCGCTACAAAGACGTCTACAAAAATCGCTGAAAGTGGCGCGGGTAAACGCCCGCGTCCTTGGTGCACCGGTGCCCGATAGATCAGGAGTTCACTATGTTTGTTTCGACAGCCTCTGTGTTGGGAGCACGTACTTCCAACGCCGCCCGGCGGGTCAGCACGGTCCTGGTGACCTTGCTCGGCCTGCTGGCTCTGACGTTCGTCATTGGCCGGGTCATGCCGCTGGACCCGGTCCTGGCGGTGGTCGGGCCGGACGCGGACAGTTCCACCTATGACCAGGTCTACCGGGCAATGGGCCTGGACAAGCCGATCTGGACCCAGTTCGGCCTGTACCTCAATGACCTGCTGCACGGCAATTTCGGTAACGCGCTGTTAACCGGTCATCCGGTGCTTGAAGACATCCTGCGGGTCTTCCCGGCAACCATCGAACTGGCAACGCTGGCGATCCTGTTCGGCGTCCTGATCGGGTTGCCGCTGGGGGTCTGCGCTGCCAGTAACCAGGGGCGCATGGGGGACCATATTGCCCGGGTCATCACACTGTTCGGTTACTCAACGCCCATCTTCTGGCTGGGCATGATGGGCCTTCTGGTGTTCTACGCCGGGCTTGGAT
>NZ_JCBCUZ010000046.1:0-23429 GCF_059862735.1 Pseudomonas sp. MF06569
GGCATGGGGTGTGGAGGCGGTGGGTGCCCGCCATTGTGGGGCACCACAAACGTGCGTGCGCCACCCCCTGCGCGCAGTTGCCAGGCCTGGGCGACAGCGGTGTGCAGCAGGCAGGCGCCGAGCACGCCACACAACAGCCAATGCAGGCGCTTCATGGTTGCGCCTCCAGGCTGTACTTGTCGGGGGCCCATTGCAAAGGCACTTCCTGTGCCCCTGGGGGGGGATCGAACTCAAAACTGCTGGCACTGATCGACGGGTTGAGTTGCCAGGTAAAGTCCACGCTATGGCGCGGGTGCTCGGGGATATCGCGGCGGCTGATGGTCAGGCGGCAAGGCAGAGGCTGCTCGCCCTGGCGCAGCCACAGTTGCCAGTCGATATCATCCTGGCGCAAGGCGTAGTGATCACAGCGCTGGCCTTGCAGCGTGTCACTGCCCATCAGCACGGCTGAACGCAGTCCGGCCTGTTTGGCGGTGTTGGCGTTCCAGCGAAACAGGTCGGCCAGGGGCAACTCGATACCGTAACGGCTGTTGAGCAGGTCAATAAGGGCATTGATGCTGGCTGGCGCTGGAGCGCTGGCGTAGTAGGTGCTGGGGCTCTGGTGGAGAGTAAAGTGCTTGCCGTTGTAATAGAGCGTGCGGCGCACGCCTTGATTGTCGACCGAGACCATCAGTTTGTCCGGCTGTTGGGCCAGCAGCCGGGTGGTATGACGAAACTCGACGGTCTGGCCGTTTTCAAGCACCTGGTCGGTCTGGCTGCTGGCCTCGACTCCAAACTGCCGGAGGCTGCGCAAGTAGCTGCCCATCCGCTCCAGTGCCTGCAAGGCCGCGGGCTCAATGGCGATGTCATCAGCGGCCTTGACCTGGCCACCAAAGGCCAGGAGCAGACCGAGCAAGGCATGACGCAAGACGGGCATGGGGGCGGCCTCTACCAGACGTACTGCATGCGCAGGGTCCAGGTGGTGATATCCGGCGAACCTTTGCGTTCGGTCACGGTGTCGGAGTAAGCCAGCAGGCCGCCGAACTGGGGCGTGAGCATAAAGCCCAGACTGGCGCCTGCCAGGGTGCTCTCCTGTTTGTTGTCCTGCCAGTCGCCGTCGATCTTGGTCTCGCCGCCGCGGGTGTAAGTGGCGTCCAGCGAGGCCCAGAGGGCGCGATTGATGGTGTAGCTGTAATGGCCTTCAATGGCATACAGCGGCTTTTGCTCAAGCTTGCTGTCGCCCTGGTATTCGTCGTTGTCACCGAACAGCGAAACCCAGGTGTTGAGTTCTAGCCAGGTAGGGCCGATGGGCGTGCCAAAGCCGATTTCCGGTTTGAAGACCCAGCGGTTGGCTCCGATATTGATCACCCGGTTTTTGTCGTAGTCACCGGTGGGCGTCGTTACCCACAGGGCGCCGGTGAGAAAGGTTTCCGGGGTCCATGTGGCAAATTCCTCCTTGCTCAGGGCCGGGCCGCCGAAGATGTTATGCGCCAGCACCACTTGGGCGTCGCCCATGCCGCCGTTGTGCTTGGTGCCGGTGAAAAAGCGGGCGTTGTCAAAAGACGCCGAGAGGTCGGCATAGGGTTGCAGGAACTGGATCGCGGTGTTGCGACCTTCTACGGAGAACGATCGGGCATAGCGCAGGATGTAGACATCAGCATTGAGCGACAGGCCGTCGATGGGCAGTGATGTGTCGATGGGGGTGTTGCTGTCGACGCGGTTGTAATACCCGAACAGCATGTTCAGGTCGGTGGGCGTGTTTTGCCAGTCGCGGGCATTGTCGGCCCAGCTTGCCAGCGGCATCAGGGCCAGCGTGAGTGCCGTGACACTGGCTTTGCGGGCGGTGCTTGATCCCATCGTATTGCTCCTTCAATAGCCCATGGCGCTCTATCGTCCGATGCGCGGCGAATTTATTTTTATTGACGCTAGCACTAACCCCGGGATTCGCTGTCGTGGTGGCTAAAAACTGCCGATTCTGTGGTCTGGGTCACTGTTAAATGACCAACGGCTATCTGCCCCGCAGACTTTGCTGGCTCTGGCCTGGGGGTTGAGTACTGGTTATTTAGCCACCTGTTCGAGCTGGCTGCGTGATATCGTATTGGCCTTTATCAAGGGGATTTCCAATGCGAATGCTGATTGGCGTTTTGAGCCTGGCCTTGCTGGCCGGTTGTGTGTCTCCTGCGATGGACACTGCCCGTAGCAAAGCCCCGGTCCGGGTGCTGGCGTCGGATAAAGCCACGGCGCTGGTCGCCGAATGCATCAAGTTTTCCTGGGAGGACGAAAGCGTCTTCGGGGTGGATGCCAGTGCCTATGTCAACAACGACAAGACCGGCCCACTGACGGTGTATACCCGTGGCGCAGAGTCCTTTGCCGATCTGGTGCCCCAGGGTACGGGCACTTCGGTGAGCTATTACGCCAAGCAACCGGGCGACGCTAGCGCCATGCGCCGTTTGGCGATGCTGGCGACATGCTTGTAAGTTCGTGAGGCTGCGGCGGTGGAATTGAGGCAGGGGTTTGTCCTGACCCGGCACTGGCGCGATACGCCGTCGGGTATCGAAGTCGACTTCTGGTTGGCGACCGATGACGGGCCGCAGCACGTGCGCCTGCCTTGTCAGACCTCGACCGCGTTCATCCCGACGGTGCAGCTCGCTCAGGCGCAGACGCTGTTGCAGGATGAACGGGGTGTGGCGTTTCGCGAGCTGCAGCTCTGCGATTTTCAATCGCGACCGGTCACGGGCCTTTACTGCCGCCAGCATGCCCAGTTGATGGACGTTGCCCAGCGTCTGCGGCGCGCCGGGGTCGATGTGTATGAGGCTGATGTGCGCCCGCCGGAGCGTTTCCTGATGGAGCGTTTTATCACCGCCCCGGTGAGTTTCGGCGGCCGGGCCCAGGACGATGGTTCGTTGCTGGATGCCCGGCTAAAGCCCCATCCCGATTACCGGCCACGCTTGAAACTGGTCTCGCTGGATATCGAGACCAGCGCCCAGGGTGATCTGTATTCCATTGCCCTGGAGGGCTGTGGCCAGCGTCAGGTGTATATGCTGGGCAAGGCCACCGAGGCTGACACTGCGGTCGATTTCGATCTTGAGTTCTGTGCGACCCGGGGCGACCTGTTGCTGCGCCTGAATCAGTGGCTGGCGCTGCATGATCCCGATGCAATCATTGGCTGGAACGTTGTGCAATTTGACCTGCGGGTATTGCACGAGCATGCCCGCCGGCTGGGCATCCCGTTGCTGCTGGGACGTGGGGGCAGTGAAATGCAGTGGCGCGAGCACGGCACCCGAAACAACCATTTTTTCGCCAGCGCGGCGGGGCGTCTGATCATCGACGGCATTGAGTCGTTGCGTTCGGCAACCTGGTCGTTTCCCTCCTTCAGCCTGGAAAACGTCGCCCAGATCCTGCTGGGTGAAGGCAAGGACATCAGCACGCCGTATCAGCGCATGGACGAAATCAACCGCATGTTTGCCCATGACAAGCCTGCGCTGGCGCGCTACAACCTCAAGGACTGCGAGCTGGTGACGCGGATATTCGCGAAAACCGAGTTGCTGACCTTTCTGCTGGAACGGGCCTCGGTCACGGGCCTTGAGGCAGATCGCAGCGGTGGTTCAGTGGCGGCGTTTTACCATTTGTACATGCCACTGATGCACCGCCAGGGCTTTGTCGCCCCCAATCTTGGCGACAAGCCACCCCAGGCCAGCCCCGGCGGCTTTGTGATGGATTCCCAGCCGGGGCTTTACGAGTCGGTGCTGGTACTCGATTACAAAAGCCTTTACCCGTCGATTATCCGCACCTTCCTGATCGATCCGCTGGGGCTGGTGGAAGGGCTGCGCGAGCCGAGTGACGAGGCCTCGGTGCCAGGCTTTCGCGGGGCGCGCTTTTCCCGAACCCGGCATTGTCTGCCTGCCATTATCGAGCGGGTGGCCAATGGGCGCGAAGTGGCCAAGCGGGAAAAAAACGCACCCTTGTCCCAAGCCCTGAAGATCATCATGAATGCGTTCTATGGGGTACTGGGTTCCAGTGGCTGCCGTTTTTTCGATACGCGACTGGCGTCGTCGATCACCTTGCGGGGACACGAGATCATGCTCAAGACCCGGGCATTGATCGAGGCCAAGGGTTACAGCGTGATCTATGGCGACACCGACTCCACCTTCGTCTGGCTGCGCAGCGAACACAGCGAACAAGACGCTGCTCGTATCGGCCATGACCTGGTGCAGCACGTCAACCAGTGGTGGCAGGCCCATGTGCGTGACGAGTACGGGCTCACCAGTACGTTGGAACTCCAGTTCGAAACCCATTACAGCCGGTTCCTGATGCCCACGATCCGCGGCGCCGAAGAGGGCAGTAAAAAGCGCTATGCAGGGTTGGTGGCCCATGCAGACGGGCGTCGGGAGATGGTCTACAAGGGGCTTGAGACTGTGCGCAGCGACTGGTCGCCGCTGGCCCAGCAGTTTCAGCAGGCGTTGTACCTGCGCATCTTCAATCGCCAGCCCTATCAGGACTATGTACGGGATTTTGTGCGCGGCACCCTGGCTGGGGAGCATGACGAACTGCTGATTTACCGCAAGCGCCTGCGTCGTCAACTCAGTGATTACGAACGCAACGTCCCGCCCCATGTGCGGGCGGCGCGGCTGGCCGATGAGTACAACGACCAGCAGGGACGGCCCCGGCAGTACCAGAACGGCGGCACCATCAGCTACGTGATGACCGTGGCCGGTCCCCAGCCGTTGGAGAACCGCACCGCACAGGTGGACTACGACCACTACCTGACGCGTCAGCTACAACCGGTGGCGGACGCGATTCTGGTATTTGTCGACGACGACTTCAGCGCGCTGGTGGGCGGGCAGATGGGGTTGTTTTAAGCGTCGCTGGCGGGTGGGGTGGCCTTGGATTTGGCGCGATCCTTGGCGGCCTTGGCTTCAGCGGCCAGGCACTCCAGGCAGAACTGCTCGGCGTAGCTCATGATGATTTCTGTGGTATCACCCTTGATCGTGCGCGAGCCTGCGAGGATGTAGCGCATGCGCTTTTCGGTCACGCCGATGCGCTGGGCAATCCAGGCCGGGGTCTGGCCGATGCGGTCTACCAGTTTGTTGGCGTATTCGGTGGAGTGGTTGTAGCGTTCAGCGTTGGGAAACATAGGGGGTCCATAAGCGTGGGGATAAAGCCGGAGGGCAGGGTACTCCTTTTCATCGCAATCGCCTGTATTTAAACCACCGGGCTGACGGGATACCTGGCGGCTAGGGTTTTGCCGGCCTGATCAAGCTCTCTGCCGGGATGTCAAACATCTCATGCAGTTTCCAGATCATGGGCAGCGTCAGCGCCCGCTTGCCATTGAGCACCTCGTAAACCCGGTTCTGCCTGCCGATAGCGGGCACCAGGTCGGCAGGTGACAGCCCGGACTGCTCCATCCTGAAGCGTATGGCTTCTATCGGGTTGGGCAGGTCCATCGGGAAGTGCTTCGCTTCATAGGCTTCAATCAAGGTAATCATGACATCGAGGTAGTCGCCCTGCGGGGTGCCTGGTTCCGGCTCATTGTCGAACAGGGGGGAAACAGCCTTCAGGGCGTCCTGGTAGTCTTGTTCAGTACGGATTGGGCGAATATTCATGGGTTACTCCAGTTCAACGGTATCGGCATCAATGGCGTCGTACTGTTTGTGGGTGCCGACGAATTTGATGTAAAGGGCGCTGAAGCGGTAAGCCACCGCGACCACGAGCCGATACTCATTACCTTTGATGTTGAAAACGACTCTGCTGCTTTTGAGAATGCTGGCATGGCGAAACTGGGCCTTGATGTCGGCGGGTGTTTGCCAGTCGGCCTGCCTGGCCTCATCTACCCAGCAAAGGAAGGACTGTTTCGAGCCCGGGTGCTTTTGCCAAAATTTTGTGAGCTGGCTGGTAGCAACAATTCTCATAAAATGATCCTAGTCCCACCGCGGGACTTTAGCAAGTGACTTCCATTTCAAAGCGGCTATTCAAATACCAAGCAACTCCCGTAAATGCCAGGCACAAAGTTCAAGAAAGTGTGTGGTGCCCCTCATGCTCCAAATCACGTGCCGCCTGGTATTTCTGAACTAGAGTTCCCCTCACTTACCAACAGACACGAGAGGGACTTTCATGACTGCGCTGGATGTTTTCTGGGTCGGACTGGGGGGCGGGCTGGGGTCGTTGCTGCGCTGGTGGATCGGGCTGCGGGTGGGGCAGTTGTATAAGGGCTCCTTGCCCCTGGGCACGTTTTTGATCAACGTCAGCGGCGCCTTTGTCATCGGTTACTTGAGCATCCTGTTTACCGTGGACTGGCGTGACCGCTATGGCGACTTCCTGAGTGCTGCCGTGCTCACCGGTATTCTTGGCGGCTACACCACGTTCAGCAGCATGCAGCTGGATGCTTCCAAGCTGGCCAAGGCCCGGGACCGTGCATGGGCGGCAGGTTATCTGATCATCTCGGTACTGGTCGGTCTGGCCGCCGCCGCATTCGGCGCCTGGCTGGCGCGCTGACACAGGAGCAAACACCATGCTGAACATGATTATTCTGATTTTCGTCGGTGGCGCGTTTGGCGCCATGTGCCGCGAATTTGTCATGCTGTCGGTGCCGCGCCTGGCCGACGGTTTCCCGATGGATATTTTTGTCGTCAATATCGTCGCCGCCTTCCTGCTGGGAGTGGCCACGTCGCTGTTCAAGAGCAACCGGATCAATCAGTACGTACACGTGATGGTCGGCACCGGGATCATGGGCGGGTTGTCCACGTTCTCCAGCTTCGTGTTCGGCGCCGTCGAAATGATGAAAGACCCAAGCGGTGTATTTGTCTCCCTCTGCTATCTGGTACTGAGCCTGGTAATCGGCTTTGTCGCCGTTGAGCTGGGCCTGGTTGCCGGAGCAAAGGTCACGCCGCTGCCCGCATCAGACAACTCGTAACCAGGGTTGCAACGGCCATGAAAAAGCCCTCGTCAGAGGGCTTTTTTTGTATCCCGGCCAAAGGCTCAGGCCAGGGATGTACGCTTGCCGAAGAACATCTCGGTGATCAGGTCATTGTTGATCTCATCACCCTGCAATGTGCGCACCAGCAGCTCACTGCCCAGCAACGGCAGCGACAGCACCATGGTCGGGTTGACGCGTTTGACCTTGGGCATGTTCCGCGTTTCGTTGACCAGCGCGATGATCTGGGTGTCATCCCCGGCGACTTCCTTGGCCGCCAGAATGGTGAACACGTTCTCGGCGTCGCTGTCGCACAGGGTCACGATGTATTTGGCGTCCTCGGCACCGGCCAATTTCAGGGTTGAAGCGGCCGATGGATCACCTTCGATAATGTCGGCCTTTTCGGGCAAGTCGTGCTGACTGCCGGTGGCGCACACGACTGTGACGTGCTCGCCGCGATCGGTCAGGCCTTTGTAGACGTTTTGTGCCAGTGAACCGACGCCGACGAGGATGTAGTGATTTTTACGGGCCATGTGGGTAATCCTGCCTTTAACGATTCGTTGGATGTTGTTGCTGATCAGCGGGCCGGCAATGGACGCCACCGAGATCGCGAAGATGGTGATGCCCAGGATGATCACCGTCAGGGTGAAAAACCGCGCATCGGTGGTATGGGGCACGATGTCGCCAAACCCCACGGTCGACATCACCACAATGGCGAAGTAGAACGCTGACGGCAGGTCGGTGACAGGGGGAGCGAATCCTTCACCGATGTAGAGTGTGCCCAAGGTGCTGTAGACGATCAGCGAGGCGATGCTGACCACTGCAAAGAAGCTGCCCGTGGCCAGGCTGTAGTGGTCAAACCGGCGCCAGTAGAAGACCAGGACCGCAATCGTGAAGAGTGAAAAGAAGGTCACTGCGTCGGTTTTTTTAAGGATGAAAAAATCAACGCAGACGGTGGCTACCAAGAGCAGTAATGCAAAAAACCAGCTGATACGCGACTTGATCAACAGCCCCAGGGACATCAGTACCAGTACAAAACCCACTACAAAACCTGGGATTTCCAGCAAGGCTAAAAAGCTCAGAGCCTCCTTCCATGAGTCAAACGAGCCGGAGACGGTATTGGCGTGAGCAATGCCACGCTGCAACACCGGCATGAATAAAAGAAAGCCATTGATCGCCACCAGCAAAGCGACTCCATAGGCAAAGGAGATACGATTTTTTACGTCCTGTAATAAAGTCATGGCACCTACGACGCGTCTATTGAGGGGTGAAGGGAGTGTAGGCCAGGTTTTCCTGGCTGCCACACGGGGTCTCGGGTGCTGGGTCTTTTTCAGGTATTGGCTGCCAGTTGGTCATAACCGCGCAGGTAGTAGTTGAGGGCCGAGATCAACCAGCACAGCACAAACATGCCGATGATCCAGTAGCCAATTTCGCCGAAGTTTTCACTGATGGCATTGATCGGCGTCCATATTCCGCCGGTTAGCTCAAGCTTGTCGGCAATCAGTCCCAATGCTTCGACGCCGCCGATGAACAACGCAACCACCACCGAGGCGGCCGTGATGGTGATGTTGTAGTAGAGCTTGCGCACCGGTTTGGAAAACGCCCAGCCGTAGGCACCGATCATCACGAAGTTGTCCAGTGAATCGATCAGGGCCATGCCCACGGCGAACAGTATCGGGAAGACCATGATCGACCACAGGCTAATGCCGTGGGATGCGCTGGTGGCGCTGATGCCCAGCAGGCCGATTTCGGTGGCGGTATCAAAGCCCAGACCGAACAGAAAGCCCACCGGGTACATGTGCCAGCTTTTATTGACCAGGTTGAACACCCGGCCAAAGATGCGCGCCATCAGGCCACCTTTGTTAGTGGTGATCAGGTCCAGCTCTTCGGGTGGCAGGCTATGGCCGGCCTTGACCTGCCTGAACTTCTTGTACACCGAGATCAGGATCACCAGGTTGAGCACGCCGAACAGCAGCAGGAACACCGAGGACACCAGGGTGCCGATCAATCCGCCGGTTTCATGGAACCACTCCATGTCGTCCTTGAAAGCCATCGCCGTGACGGCGATGGCAAAGGATGCCAGGACCACGATGGTGGAATGCCCGAGGGAAAACCAGGTGCCCACGGCAATCGGTCGCTTGCCCTGCTGCATCAGTTTGCGGGTGACATTGTCGATGGCTGCGATGTGATCGGCATCCACGGCGTGGCGCAGGCCGAAGCCGTACGCCAGTAATGCGGTGCCCATCAGTACCGGGTTGTTGCCAAACTCGATAAAGGCCCAGGCCCAGGCGAGGAGGTTGGCCAGAATCAATCCGGCCAGCAAGTAAATGGCACGACGCGTGGTGTTCGACGGTTCGGCATTGACCAGGGGTTGGGCAATCACGGTCATGGGAAGGCTCCGGCAGGGATCGGACATTATTGGCGGTGGGCCGGCATGACGTCTTTGTTGGGCACCAGGAACAACCAGGAAGCCAGTACAAAGGGCATGGTCAGGGTCGGGATGCCTGCCGGGCCCAATACTGTATTCAAGGCGCCCTGCACAAAGACAGTGAAGATCACCCCGATCACGGTGTAGATCAGTACCCGCCAGCTTGGCTTGTTGAAGGTCGAACCCAGGGCGATGGCCGTCAGCACGGCGCTGAATGCATACAGGCCGTTATTGATACTGCTGTGTTCGGCCTGCAGGACCACGGCGGTCAGGACGGCCAGCAGCGATCCGAGAATACCGAACACGGCAGCCCACAACGATGACACCGCCAGCCCTGCGAGAAACAGCACGCTGCCAATCACCGTGCTGATCAGGAACACTTCAGAAACACCGTAGAACGTACTTTTGAACAGGTCGATGCCGTCGAACAGACTGGTGTTGTAGGCGACCAGATCATGGGGCAGGTTGGGCACGGGCAGGGAGCTGTTTTCCAGGCCGCCAAAGGCATAGCTGGCCAGCAGCATGGTCCAGGTCACCAGTACGAAGGGGGCGGTGAGCGCAGCGACTTTCCAGGTTTTCAGGATGTCGGCGATGCAGATTGTGACGATCACCGAGACCGCGCTGCCCAGGATGATGCACAGCCACAGGATGGGGGTGACGGCAAGAAAGGTCGGCAGGGCGACACCCACCAGGCAGCCGTTATAGCCATACAGGCCGGCTTTCCAGGAGGTGTGGTCCTTGAGGTGCATGCCGGTGAAGGTTGCTACCACGGTGCCCAGTACACTGCCGTAGGCCACTGCCGGATTGCCTTCGGCAAAAGCCCCGACAAAGATCGCGGCAAAGAACAGCAAGCCGGTCAGGGGGTTGTTCTGGAACATGACTTGAGCGCAACCGCGCAGAGTGACGTCGATAAACTCAAGGACGACGTTGCCATCCGCCACTTTTGACCACTTGGATGCAGTTTCCATATTGACTCTCCCAATTGTGCATTCGGCCAAGAGCCGTCCTGATATGTCCGGATATTGCGTAGCAGCTGCCGTAGGAACGAGGCTGCGTCTGGCGGCGCAGTCGTCGCAAAATCAGGCACTGCGGTGTGCCAGTCAAACCCTGTCCTCAGGGATTACGACGGCTGCGCCGTCGGACGCAGCCTCGTTCCTTCGGCAGCTGCTACACAGCTACTTCCACAAAAACTGCGGCTGAAGTGTCAGGCCCAGGATCTCTTCGCGGGCGACTTTCCAGAACTCGCGGATTTGCGCCTTGACCTCACCGCTGTCGTTGCCCAGTACCTTGAAAATCAGCCCGCAGTCGTTCGGCAGGCGGGTAACGCCGCTGGCCAGCCCTGCGCTCATGTCGAAGAGCGCCGGGATGCGCTCCACAATCCGGTCGTGATGCTCCTTGGGCGTGAGCAGCACCACGTTGCCGAACACGTCGAAGGTCTGCATGACACCAATGGCGTCCAGGCTCTCCTTTTTCGGTTCAAGAATGTACTTCTCGACAAACAGTTCGCGGCCCTCAAGGTTTTCAGCGCTCACTCGCGAGGAGTAAACGTCAAAACCGAAACGCTCATCGACATGGTGGTATTTGCGCCCCGACATCAACACTTCGCAGTAGATCGCCGTTGCCGTGGGGTGGATCTTGATCTGGGTGCTGGTGATAAACCGCGCATTGCGATGGGGGATCAGCGGGTCTGGCATAAACTCCAGATAGCCGCCTTCCTCGATTCGCAAGTGCTGGATTTGCGTGGCGTAGTTGGCATCCATCGAATGCACTTTGGTCGCTGACTGGGTGGTGACGTGCCCGCAGGCACCCACCCCTACATTGACGTCAGTGGCCAGACGATCGCCCTGCAGCACGCAGCCCGAAGTCGAGATCATGGTCACACAGGGCAGCTCGGGCATCACCTCGTCCCAATACAGGGCCCGCTGCACCAGCGACGGCACGCGCCGCTCCATGTCCGCCAGCACGCTGCGATTGCCGCGCTTTTCAAAACCCAGTCGCAGGTAGCCGCTTTTTCCCACGGCACCACTTTGCATTTGTGGAGGTTCGTCCTGGTACTGCGACAGCTCCGGCGCATCATTGCCCAGTGCGTGAGCGCGCAGCCGTGACGGGGTGTTCACGATCTGGCTCTGCGCTGTCATGCAGTGACCTCACTCTTGACCGCCGGTTTTTGGGCGAACAGGAACATGTGCTCGATCATGTCCACCAGTTGTTCAATGCCGTGGCCGGTCTTGCAGTTGGTGAGGATGTACGGACGGTTGCCGCGCACCACCTTGGTGTCGCTTTCCATGACATCCAGGCTGGCGCCGACATAGGGCGCAAGGTCGATCTTGTTGATGATCAGAATGTCTGCCTGCACCAGGCCCGGGCCATTTTTACGCGGGATTTTTTCGCCTTCTGCCACGTCGATCACGTAGATGTAGAAGTCGGCCAGGGCGGGGCTGAAGGTCAGGGTCAGGTTGTCGCCGCCGCTCTCGATCATGATCAGGTCGCTGTCGGGGAACTTCTCTTCCATTTCCTCGACCGCTGCAATGTTCATGCTCGGGTCTTCACGCACTGCGGTGTGCGGGCAGGCACCGGTCTCGACACCCAGGATCTTGTCTTCGTCCAGGATCCCTTTGAGGGTGCGCTTTACCTGCTTGGCGTCTTCGGTGGTGACGATGTCGTTGGTGATGATCAATGGCTTGTAGCCACGGTTGATCAGAATCGGAGTGATCACTTCGATGATCGCGGTTTTACCTGAACCGACCGGGCCGCCAATACCAATACGAGTAATCTTTTTCACGGTTATTTCCTTACCAGATAGGGGAGCTGATTGAGCGTCGACCACGTCAACGCAATCCGGGAGTATCAGTTCATGAACAGCCGCACGTGTGCTTTCACGTGAGCGGCGGCGAGCACATCGACGATGGGTACATAGGACGACATCTGTTCGATATCACCGATTTCAGCGATGTCGCAGAAGGCTTCAATGTCGTGGTTGAGTTCGAACAGAATGTGCTGGGTGTCCAGGTGCGTGACCCGCATGAGGCGCATGGCGGCGCTGAGGATGGTCATGGCGACACCGTACTGGTGCATCACCACCACTTCCCTGGCGCCAATGCCCTGGGTCGACATCACCACGGCCTGGGTGACGGGGTAGGTGCCCGCCGCGTTGCCGGCCTTGATCTGCTCCAGCCACCAGCGGACCAAGGGTTTTTCGACGACATGGATCGACATTTCGGCCAGTTTTTTACCCATGCGCGTCGCCATCAACCGGCTTTCTTCGTTGAGCTTGCGGTTATTGACCGCCCAGTCCGCGCGCAGGATCCCGTCGCGGTCTTCGGCGACACAGGCCCGGTGTGCGGCGACCACGCCCATGCCGTCACAACTGGCCGCTTGTTTGAGCGCCGTGAGGACAAAGCCCTTGAGGGTCGCGACATCGTGAACGATGCCTTTCTGAATGGCGGATTCCACGCCGTTCGAGAACGAAAAGGCACCCACTGGCAATACGGAATCGCCAAACTGCATGATGCGAATTAGATCTGATGCGTTCATCAAAGCGCCTTCTTGCCGGATTCAGTGCTTATGGCTGTGAAACGTATGGCCATTGTCGTGGCTGTGACTGTGCGAGTCGTGACTGTGCAGGCCCTGGATCTTGAGGGCTGCCGCGTCCAGCTTGTCTTGCGGGCTGGCCACGTGAACGTGGGTGTCGGTTTCTTCGGCGCCGCCAAACAGCAGGCGTGCCTCTGAAGTGGTCAGCAGGGGCAGGACTTCAGCGCCGCCGACAAAGGCATACGGCAAGTGTTGAAAGCCGTGGGTGCGCATCACCGAATCCATCATTTTGGTTTCGACCGTGAGCGGGATGTACACCTCGTTGTGTTTGGTCACGGCTTTCCAGTGCTGGTTGCCCAGGGCATGGCCCAGTTCGAAGCTGGTCTTGATCAGGACGTCCAGGGGTTGCTGTTTAAGTTCCTTGAGGTCAATCACCATCACGTCGCGCAGGTTCAGTTGCACCACGACGGCGGTGTTGGTGGCGTCATCCCACATCAGCACATCACCGTCGGACAGCACGACGTTGCGCTCCAGCGAGATACCCAGGTCCAGCCCGCCGAGACTGGTGCGCCGGCAGCGACTTTTTTGCGCTTCACGCTGGTCCAGTACCAGAAGGTCGACATTGGCGCTTTCCAGTTTCTGTTTCCAGTGCGGGTCTTTCTTGGCGTTGCCCAGAATGTGTTCAATCAAAATCACGTCGCAAACTCCTTCCCCGAATCATTTGCCGGGCGTTTGCCGCCGGGGATGAATGCGTCCCCGGCGGCTGCCCGTTCAGACTTTAGCCAAAGAAATAACGCTGGTTCATGGTGGCCACGTCGATGGGTTTGCACGTGGCGTGCACACCGTCGACTTTTACGGCGAAGGTTTCAGGGTCAACTTCGATAAGCGGCGTCTGGTCGTTGCGTACCAGGTCTTTTTTGGAGACGGTGCGACAGCCCCGTACTGCCACGACCTGACGTTCCAGCCCGGCTTTTTCTTTCACGCCGTCCTCCAGGGCCGCTTGCGACACGAAGGTCACGCAGGTGTCCTGCACGGTTTTGCCGAATGCGCCAAACATCGGACGGTAGAACACCGGTTGCGGGGTTGGCAGGGAGGCGTTCGGGTCACCCATCGCGGCCCAGTTGATCATGCCGCCCTTGATCACCATCTTCGGCTTGGCACCGAAGAAGCGCGGATCCCAGAGCACCAGGTCGGCCATCTTGCCGACTTCGACCGAGCCCAGCACGTGGCTGATACCCTGGGCCAGGGCCGGGTTGATGGTGATCTTGGCCACGTACCGCAGTACACGGAAGTTGTCGTTGTCGGCACTGTCTTCCGGCAGTTTGCCGCGCGAAACCTTCATCGCATGGGCGGTCTGCATCACGCGCAACCAGTTTTCACCGACCCGGCCCATGGCCTGGGAGTCACTGGAGAACATGGAGATAACGCCCATGTCCTGCAGCACGTTTTCGGCGGCGATGGTTTCCGGGCGTACCCGGCTTTCGGCAAACGACACGTCGGCCGGCACGTTCGGGTTGAGGTTGTGACAGACCATGATCATGTCGAACAACTCGGCCTGGCTGTTGACACCATAGGGCAGGGTCGGGTTGGTCGAGCTCGGCAGCACGTTGTTCTGGCTTGCCACCCTGATGATGTCGGGGGCGTGACCGCCACCGGCGCCTTCAGTGTGGAAGGTGTGGATGGTACGACCTTCGAAGGCATCAATGGTGTCTTCGACGTAGCCACATTCGTTAAGGCTGTCGGTGTGCACCGACACCTGGACGTCCATCTCGTCGGCAGTACGCAGCGCATGGCGTATGGCGTTTGAAGTTGCGCCCCAGTCCTCGTGAACCTTCAGACCGGCGACACCGGCGATGATTTGCTCGGCCAGCGGGTCGCGGCCGAAGGAGTTGCCTTTGCCGAGCATGCCGACGTTGACCGGCAGCCCTTCGAGCGAGCGCAGCATCTGGCGGATGTTCCACGGGCCTGCGGTCACGGTGGTGCCGTTGGTGCCGTCGGTAGGGCCGATGCCGCCGCCGAAGAAGGTGGTCACGCCGTTGGACAGCGCGTGGTAAGCCTGTTGTGGCGAGATCAGGTGAACGTGGGTGTCGATCCCGGCGGCGGTCAGGATCAGGTGCTCACCGGAAATGGCGTCGGTGCTCACACCCACCACCAGGCCGGGGGTCACTCCGCTCATGGTGCCCGGGTTGCCGCTTTTGCCGATACCGACAATCTTGCCGTCACGCACGCCCACGTCGGCTTTGATCACGCCCTGGATCGCGTCGATGATGGTGACGTTGGTGATCACCAGATCCAGCACACCGTTGTCGCGGGTCAGGGTGTTGTCGGCCCCCATGCCGTCTCGCAGGGATTTGCCGCCGCCGTAGACGGATTCTTCGCCGTAACCACGTAAGTCCTTTTCAATCTCGACAAACAGGTTGGTGTCACCCAGGCGGATTTTGTCGCCCGTGGTAGGGCCGAACAGGCCTGCATATTCTTTGCGTGAAATGGTTGGCATCGGTGGCTCCTTTTCTAATGCCGCGCGGGCGTCAATGACTCAACGGCGCGTGTGCAAAATATGAAAATGCTGTGGTTACTTGTCGTTGACGGGCTTGGCAGGCTTGGAGAACTTGAACCCGTGATCGACTGCGCGCTGAATGGCCTGGAGTTTTTCCGGGCGTTCATGGTTGCTGGTCATTTTGTCCGGTGCCCAGCCATCCACCAGGTTGTTGAAGCCGTAAAGGGTTTGCTTGCCACCGTAAGGGATCAGCGGCACCTCAATTTCGTCACCCGGCTCGAAGCGGATAGCGGTGGTGGCTGAAATATTCAGGCGCTTGCCAAACGCTGCGGCACGGTCGAACTCAAGGGCACGGTTGACTTCGAAGAAATGAAAGTGAGAACCGATCTGGATCGGACGGTCACCGGTGTTACGCACTTTGACTTTGGTGACAGGGCGGTCTTCGTTGAAGGTGATCGGTGTGCTGGCGTAAATGGTGCCGCCCAGGGGGACATCCGCTTCATTGCCCTTGTGTACGCCGCCTGGATTTTTGGCGTGGGGGATGGTGTGCTTGGGATGGGTATCCTGGTGCGGTCCTGCGGTCTCTTTGGTGCTCATGACTGATTCCTCAAAACGTGGAAGTTTTGCGTTAACCGGGTGTGGAGCAGGCGGTTACTTGATCGGGTCATGGACCGTGACCAGACGGCTGCCGTCGGTGAAAATCGCCTCAACCTGAACATTGGGAATCAGGTCGCTGACACCTTCCATCACGTCATCTTTGGTCAGCACCTTGCTGGCCTCGGTCATGACATCTTCAACCGACTTGCCGTCCCGCGCGCCTTCCAGTGCGGTCACGGTGATAATTGAAACAGCCTCTGGATAGTTCAATTTCAAGCCGCGAGCCTTGCGCCGGAATGCGACGTCCGAGAGGGTGTAAACCATCAGTTTTTCGACTTCTCTGGGGGTGAGCTGCATAAGCCCTCCTATTTACAGTGCGGTAGGAATTAAAGTTCTGGAGTGCAGGTCAGGCGTGCGCGCATGCCTAACACTCCACACGTCGGGAGCGTGCAAAGGCGGGTTGAGGTTCGGGTGGTTTTTGGGTGCAGGTGGTCGTTTCATAGGCTCAACCGTTCAAATCCATTAATACGGGTGCGAGCAGAGCCTAGACCATAATTCCCGGCAGGCCAGGCGAAGAAGGAGGGTGGCCAAGAGGGAGTTGACACATGCTGAAATTAGGTGTTTTTAATATATTTCGTTATAAAACATAGGCTTATATTGTTTTTTGTATGTTCTTGAATCGTCTTTTTTAGCTAGAAAAGCGTTTTCTGAGTACGAAAAAACCACATTTCTTGTGCTTTAAGTCATCGAAATGGTGTGCGTGTTCGATTAATGGCTGTCCTCAGCGCGCAAGGCAGGGACCTGAATGGCGAGTGCAGCCCGTGTGGCTTTCGCACTGCGCCTGGTCAACGAACCGTTCAGGTCGACGCCAAAGCGCTATTTTTCACTCGGAAGTTTGTCGTTTTTAAACAAGTGCCTGTGGTTGTTCTGATAGAGCGCGCTGTGCAGTTGGTCATTGAGCTCAGTCAGTTGCCTGAGCATTTCTAGGCTCAGCCAGACATAGGCGTAAAAGGGTGTTTCAGTGATCTTGCCATCAAGGCTCTTGAGAACAAGCTCATGCAAGTCGTGGGTTTTCTGGCGCAGTTCGCCACTGATCTGGTTGTTTGCGATGCCCAGGCACAATTTGTTCTGGAGTGATTCCAGGGCTTGTGGAATCAGTTGGTGAAGGTCACTCAATGCCGGTTCGCTCTCAATCAGCAGATGGCTCTCGCGCGAAGACCAGTACGCATCGATCATCAGGCTCATGGTCGCCAGCATGTTGCGGTGCAGGGTTTGCACGGCCTCGAACACTTGTGGCTTGAGGTTGGTTTCTTTGCTCGCGGGAGCGATGTAGTTGCGTAACTTGATAATCGCATCCAGTTCATCCTTCAACTGGTCTTCCAGGTCGGGGCGCTCGGCGATCCGGGGGGAGAAGTACGCCGCGTACAGCTCATTGATCTTGCCCAGGCTTGCGCTGAGTTTGATCCGCAGGTCGGTGTAGGCCCGCAGGGGATAAATGCTGGTATAGAGCATGGCCAGCAAGGAACCTGCCAGTACGTAGCCACTGCGGGTGAGTGCGGACTCCATGTCATTGGGCGGGGCGCAACTGACCACCGCCAGCGTTGCGCCGATCAGCAGGGCCATGTAAGGGTGTTTGCCGAGGGTCAGGTAGCCGGCGATGAACATCAGGACGCCGGACCACACCAGCATGAGGGAGAACGAATAGGTTTCCAGGTACAACCCCACCAGCCCCGACAGCGCACCAATGATGGTGCCGCCGGTACGTTGCACGGCCCGGGAGGACACATTGCCCCAATAAGGCTGCGGCCCCATCACGATGAGCATGGTGATCAGGGCATAGGAGGCGCCGTCGAGTTTGAAGTAGCGGATGACAACAAAGGTAATCAGGAACGCCAGGCTGATACGGGTGGCATGGATCCAGTGGTTGTATTTGCAGGCCAGTTTTTCCAGATTTGAAATCTTTTTACCCAGCTGCATAGAGTCCCCAATCGTTGTAATGGATTGGGCTGCCAGCGTAGTTCAGGATGGGTGGGTCCACCACTTGGGATGGCTCTGCTTTGGGGCGCAGAGAAATGGCAGGCGTAAAAAAGGCCATTACCATCATGGGGATCCGGTAATGACCAAAAATTCTCAACCAAAGAGAGCGTCAGGCATCAACCTGACGGGCGGCAATGTATCAAGGTCAAACTTAGTTAGCTAGCTAAGTGTGCGCGAAACTGTTTTACCTGATGCGCAACAATGGTGCATGGCGAGCCGGCTAGGCACGCCAAGCGTTACCCGATACCCTTTGGCTCATGCAAATACCTGACTTGAATCTGCTTGTTGCCTTGAACGTCTTGCTCGAAGAAGGCTCGGTGGTGGGCGCTGCCCGGCGCATGAACCTGAGCGCTCCGGCCATGAGCCGCACCTTGACCCGAATCCGTGAAGTCTTGAATGACCCTATTTTGGTGCGTTCAGGCCGTGGGCTTGTCCCCACTCCCAGGGCACTGGAGTTGCGTGAGCAGGTGAGGGGTGTGGTTGAGCTGGCGCACGGGGTGTTCACCCAAAGCCAGAACAGTGATTTACGTGAGCTGGAGCGCACGTTCAGCATTCGCGCCAATGACGTGTTCTTTGGTGTTTATGGCGCTGCGTTGCGCCAGCAAATGGCCCTGGAAATGCCCAAGGCCACGTTGCGGGTCGTGCCTGAGGGGTTTACCGATGATGAGGCGTTGAATGAAGGCCGCATTGACCTGACCATCTGCGCCACCAACCGCTTCAGCTCGGATATCAAGGTGCAAAGGTTGTTCACCTGCCCCTTTGTAGGGCTGGCCCGGGAGGGGCATCCGATTTTCGATGAGCCCATTACGGCCGGGCGGTTTGCCGGTTTCGACCATATCAGCGTGTCACGCAGGGGGCATGCCCGTGGACCGATCGATACGCTGCTGGCCGAGCAGGGGCTGGAGCGCCGGGTGTCGTTCACTACGCCGACGTTCTACTCGGCGATCTTTGCCTTGACGGGGAGTGATCTGATCTTGCCTTTGATGCCCCAGATGTTGCTCAAAACCCTTGAGCCACTGGGCCTCAAACTGCGTCCGTTCGAGTTGCCGCTCACGTTGCAGCCGGTCGATATCGTCCAGGCCTGGCACCCGCGCCTGGACAACGATCATGCCCATCGCTGGCTGCGTCGCACCCTAAAAACCTTCTGCGACAATGCGCTGACTTAGGGGTTGGCCGCCTTTGTGGGAGCGGGCTTGCTCGCGATTCGGACCGCCGGGTGAGTCAGGCATGGTGGGTTGATGCCATCGCGAGCAAGCCCGCTCCCACAAGTGCGCAGATTATTGCGTCTGGCGCACTCCACAGTTAGTTATTTATCAGTTTTTATAGCTATTTCACCTGAATAAACTGTCCGTCATCTATCAAGTCGACGGAGTGAGCCATGTATTGGCGGTTTGATCATGGGCGCAGTCTGGCGCCTGGAGCAGGGGTGTGACGGCGCTGGTCGCAGGCGTCGCGGCCCCGGCACCGTCCCCGGCGGTCAGTACGGCATTTGGCCTGCGGATTTTTACCGGTCTGCTGGGCGTGTTGCTGGCGGTGCTGGTATCGGGGTTCAACGAGAATGTCACCAAGGTGGCCATGCCCGATATTCGTGGGGCAATGGGCATCGGTTTTGACGAAAGTACCTGGTTGCTGGCGGTGTATTCGGCCACGTCCATCAGCGCCATGGCCTTTGCGCCCTGGTGTGCAGCAACCTTCTCTTTGCGACGTTTTACCCTGTGTGCCATAGGCGCCTTTTTGCTGCTGGGCATCCTCTGTCCGTTGGCTCCCAATGTCGATGTGCTGATGCTGCTGCGCACCTTGCAGGGTTTTGCCGGTGGTGCCTTGCCGCCCATGCTGATGTCGGTGGCGCTGCGTTTTTTGCCGCCGGGCATTCGTCTGTACGGGCTGGGCAGTTATGCGCTGACGGCAACCTTTGGTCCCAGTTTTGGTACGCCACTGTCTGCCTGGTGGGTGGAGTACGCCGGGTGGCAATGGGCGTTCTGGCAAATCATCCCGCTGGGCCTGTTGGCGATGGCCTGCGTGGCCTGGGGTTTGCCCCAGGACCCATTGCGGCTGGAGCGCTTCAAGCAGTTTGACTGGCGCGGTCTGCTGCTGGGGTTGCCGGGCCTGGTCATGCTGGTGCTGGGGCTGGAACTGGGCCAGCGGATGAACTGGTTCGAATCGCCGATGATTCAGTTTTTTATTGTCGGGGGCTCGGCCCTGATGGTGTTGTTTTTTATCAATGAATGGTCGCACCCGCTGCCGTTTTTCAAGTTGCAGTTGCTGAAAATCCGCAACCTGGCCCATGCCTTGCTGACGTTGGGCGGGGTGCTGTTTGTGTTGCTGGCGGTGATCAAGATCCCGTCCAGTTACCTGGCTCAGGTGCAGGGTTATCGTCCCCTTGAAACCGCGCCAGTCATGTTGATGGTGGCGTTGCCACAACTGATAGCCCTACCGCTGGTGGTCGCGCTGTGCAACCTGCGCTGGGTCGATTGCCGCTGGGTGCTGGCCATTGGTCTGGCGCTGCTGGCGCTGGCGTGCGGGATTGGTTCGCAGGCGACTTCGATGTGGACTCGCGAGAATTTTTACGGGTTGCAGGCGATTCAAATCATCGCCCAGCCAATGGCCGTGATCCCGTTGTTGATGCTGGCCACGGGCGGCCTGAACCCGGCGGACGGCCCGTTTGCATCGGCCTGGTTCAACACCGTCAAAGGTTTTTCAGCGGTTGCAGCAGGCAGTGTGCTGGGCGTGTTGACCCTCAATCGCGAGCACTTCCATTCAACGATGTTGCTCGATCGCCTGGGCAACTCGCCGCTGGTCAGTACCGGGACAGATCTGGCGCGCCGGGTTCATCAGCAAGCGGTGGTGCTGACGTCTGCCGATCTTTATCTGTACATGGCCGTCCTGGCGCTTTTATTGATTGTGTTAATCCCTTTTGGCCCCACGCGGATCTACGCGCCGGGCACACCTGTTGGAGCAGTGAAATGAGTACAACAAGCGGGCGCAAGCCTTTGATCGTGGCCGGCGCGGGTCTGGCGGTCTTTATCGTGCTGTACGGGGTGTGGCGGCTGGTGTTTGCCACGGGCACGGTGCAGAACACCAACGATGCCTTTGTCAGCGCCGATTACACCCTGATTGCGCCAAAAGTCGCGGGGTTTATCGACGAGGTGCTGGTGCAGGACAACCAGCCGGTGAAGGCCGGGCAGTTGCTGGCGCGGATCGATCCGCAGGACTACCAGGCTGCCGTGCAGGCGGCGCAAGCCAGTGTCGCGACGGCGCAGGCACAACGGGTCAATGCACTGGCGATGCTGGAACGTCAGCGTTCGCTGATCGAACAGGCCAAGGCGACGGTTGATGCAGATCTGGCACAGGTCGAGTTTGCCGAGCATGAGTTGCAACGCTATCAACATCTGGCGGGGCAGGGTGCAGGCACGCTGCAAAATTCCCAGCAGGCAAAAAACCGCTCGCTGACCGCCCGGGCCGAGCTGGCCCAGCACAAGGCCGCCCTGGAAGCCGCCCGCCAGCAAACCCGCGTGCTGGCCGCCCAGGCCACCGCAGCTCAAGCGTCGGTTCAGTATGCCGAAGCCTTGCAGGCGCGGGCCGAACTGGACCTGTCCCACACCCAACTGACGGCCCCTTTTGACGGTGTGGTGGGACGACGCAGCGTGCGTCTTGGCGCCTACGTAAAACCCGGCGATACCGTGCTGGCGGTTGTACCGCTGGCGGATGCCTTCGTGGTTGCCAATTTTCTGGAGCATCAGCTTACGAACATGCAGGCGGGGCAGCGTGTGACGATCCAGGTCGACAGTTTTCCCGGCCAGACCTTGCAAGGCACCGTCGACAGTATTGCGCCGGCAACCGGTGTGACGTTCTCGGCCATTGCCCCGGATAACGCAACGGGCAACTTCACCAAGGTGGCGCAGCGCATTGCGGTGAAAGTGACGCTGGATCAAGGGCAGTTGCTGGCCAGTCAATTGCGCCTCGGGATGTCGGTGAATGCGTCCATCGATACGGCGACTGCGCACGACCAGCAGGTCAGCACACGATGAAAAACACTGCATTGGCCTGGGCTGTGGCCTGTTACAGCGTGCTGACCTTAAGTGGTTGCGTGGTGGGCCCGGATTTTGAGGCGCCCGTGCCCGCGCTGGCAAAGAACTGGGCGCCCGTTGCCACCCAGGCGGGACATAGCCGGGCCGTCGAGTCGGCAATAGACCCGCGTTGGTGGGACCGTTTTGGCGATCGTCAACTGTCGGCCCTGGTGCGCGAGGCGCAACACAGCAACTTTGATGTGCAACTGGCGGCCAGCCGTCTGGAGCAAAGCCTTGCGATTCGCCGTCAGATTAACGCCGACACCTTGCCCAAGGTGGACGGTACGGCTGCTTACAGTCGCAGCCGTAACAGCCAGCAGGGTTTGGGTGATCCTTCGGGGTACAGCGGCAAGCAGGCGTTCAACCTGTGGAATGGTGGCCTGGGTTTCAGTTGGGAGGCCGACCTGTGGGGCAGGGTCAAGCGCTCGGTCGAAGCGGCTGATGCTTCGGTGCAAGTGGCGGCAGAGGATCGTCACGGGGTGCAGTTGCTGGTGATCGTGCAGACCGCGCAGCACTACATTCAGCTGTGCGGTACGCAGCAGGCACTGGCGGTGGTGGAGCAAAATCTGCAGATTGCCCGCCGTAGCCTGGAGCTGACCCGATTGCAACTCAAGGAGGGAGTGGCCACCGACCTGCAAGTGTCGGAAGCCGCCGCCCAGGTGGCCGAGATTGAAGCGCGCATGGCACCGTTGCAGCAGCAAAGTGCGCAATTGATCAATGCCCTGAGCCTGCTGCTGGCCCGCGAGCCACGGGCCTTGCAGCAGCAATTGAGCGCAGTGGCGCCGGTGCCGGCCTATGGCGCGGATGTGCCGATTGGCTTGCCCAGCGAGTTGGCCCAGCGTCGTCCCGATATCCGCCGTGCCGAGGCGCAACTGCATGCGGCGACGGCAGCGATCGGCATGGCCAAGGCTGACTTTTATCCCCGTATTACCTTGTCTGGAAGCCTGGGAATGCAGGCCATGCAGCTATCGGACCTGGGCAGTTGGGGGGCGCGCAACTTTGCGTTCGGGCCGGGGTTGAGCGTGCCGGTGTTTGAGGGTGGGCGTTTGCAGGGGGCCTTGCAATTGCAGGAAGGGCGACAACAAGAGGCGGGCATTGCCTATCAAAAAACCGTATTGCGGGCCTGGCATGAGGTGGACGATGCGCTGGTAGCGTACCAGGCCAGCCAGCGTCGACGTGACAGCCTGCAGCAGGCGGTGATGCACAGCCAGCGTGCGCTGGATAGCGTTCATCAACAGTACGCCCAGGGCACGGTGGACTTCCTGAACGTGTTGACCGTGCAAAACGCGCTGCTGGCCAACGAAGCGGCACTGGTAGACAGCACCGCGCAGGTGTCGCTGTCGCTGGTGGATGTGTTTGGTGCATTGGGTGGAGGGTGGCAGGGGT